>NZ_JBHWGV010000067.1:0-13422 GCF_042732955.1 Kitasatospora sp. NPDC059747
AGAGACCGGCCGGGGCCGGCCCGGGGGCCGGGGCTGCGGGGGCGCCGCCGGCGGGCGGGAAGCTGCGCGGGATCGGCCACGCGCCCGGCGCGGGGGCGGCGGGCGCCGGAGGGGCTGCGGGGGCCGGGGCCGGGGCTGCGACCGGGGCCTCCTGGACAGGTGCAGGAGCCGGAGCCGGGACGTCCGCTGCGGGCGGCGCCACCACCGGTGCTGCCACCGGTGCTGCCACCGCGGGGGCGGCCATCACGGGCGCCGCCATCACGGGCGCGGCCGTGCCCGGCACCGCCATCGGCGCGGCGAAACCGCCCGCCGCCGCCCGCCGCTCCAGCTTGTCGAGCCGTGCCTGGAGCGACAGCTCGTCGCTGTAGGCGCCGGGCAGCATCACGCGGGCGCAGATCAGCTCCAGCTGGAGCCGGGGGGCCGCGTTGCCGCGCATCTCGGTCAGCCCGGTGTTGACGATGTCGGCGGCCCGGCTGAGCTCGGCCGCCCCGAAGGCGTCCGCCTGGGCCTGCATCACGGCGACGCGGTCGGCGGGGGCGTCGATCAGCCCCTTCTCACCCGCCTCCGGCACGGTGGCGAGGATCACGAGGTCGCGCAGTCGCTCCAGCAGGTCCGTGACGAACCGGCGCGGGTCGTGCCCGCCCTCGACCACCCGGTCGATCACCTGGAACACCGTCGCGCCGTCCTGCGCGGCGAAGGCGTCCACCACCTCGTCCAGCAGCGCCGAGTCCGTGTACCCGAGCAGCGCCGTCGCCATCTGGTACGTCACGCCGCCCTCGGTGGCGCCGGCCAGCAGCTGGTCCATGACCGACATCGAGTCGCGCACGGACCCGGCGCCGGCCCGGACGACGAGCGGGAACACCGCGTCCTCGACCTGGATGCCCTCCCGGCCGCAGACCTCGGCCAGGTAGTCGCGCAGCGTGCCGGGCGGGACCAGCCGAAACGGGTAGTGATGCGTCCGGGACCGGATTGTCCCGATGACCTTCTCCGGCTCGGTGGTCGCGAAGATGAACTTGAGGTGCTCCGGCGGCTCCTCCACCACCTTGAGCAGCGCGTTGAAGCCGGCCGAGGTCACCATGTGCGCCTCGTCCAGGATGAAGATCTTGTACCGGCTGTGCACCGGCGCGAAGAACGCCCGCTCGCGCAGCTCGCGCGCGTCGTCCACACCACCGTGCGACGCGGCGTCGATCTCGATCACGTCGATCGACCCGGGCCCGCCCGTGGCGAGGTCCCGGCAGGACTGGCACTCGCCGCAGGGCGTCGGCGTGGGCCCCTGCTCACAGTTCAGACAGCGGGCCAGGATGCGTGCGCTCGTCGTCTTCCCACAGCCGCGCGGCCCGCTGAACAGGTACGCGTGGTTGACCCTGTTGTTGCGCAGGGCCTGCTGGAGCGGAGCGGTCACGTGCTCCTGCCCGATGACCTCCGCGAAGGTCTCGGGGCGGTAGCGGCGGTACAGGGCTAGGGACACACCCCCGACGATATCGGGACGGACCGACAAACGCGGCACCCCTCGTCCCACCCGCAGCCCCTTGGAAGGCCCTCCGGGAACGCAAAGACCCCCCGTGCACCCGCCAGAGCCCTCCTACCCTTGCTGCCTTCCGGCCCTGGGGGGGTTCAGAGAGATAACGCCACACGAGGGGCTGCCCCCAACACTACCGGATCCCAGCCCCGACGATCCACAGGCCACCCCCACCTCCCCACCTCGGGATAGCTGGTCGCGAGCACCCCAAAACATGTACTAAGCTCTCCCACGGAGGATTCGCCTAGAGGCCTAGGGCGCACGCTTGGAAAGCGTGTTGGGGGCAACCCCTCACGAGTTCGAATCTCGTATCCTCCGCCTCTGCCAGCCATGGCAGCACGAAGGCCCGGACCGCATCACGCGGCCCGGGCCTTCGTCGTTCCCGGGTTCCGGTTCCGGTCTCAGTCGGGTTCTCCGACCGCCACCGCGGCGGTCTCCGACATCGGGCTGCTCTTGCCACAGTGGTCGGTCATGCGGCGGGGGAATCCGCTCCGGGTGGGGGTGGCAGGAACTCGGTGAGGGTGGCGTCGGCGGCGGTGAGGGCCTGCGGGCCGGCGCTCAGGGAGTTGTGGACCAGGGACACGGTGGCGTCGTCGATGCCGCAGAACTCGGATATGCCGACCCGGAGCTGGCGGTCGAGCAGGGTGTCCCAGCCGCGTTGGGCGAATTCCTCGCGGGAGTAGCTGGAGAGGCCGAGCCAGAGCATCCGTTTGGCGCCCAGTCGGGGGCGGCTGCGGCCGTAGGCGAAGCCGTAGTTCCAGACCCGGTCGATCCAGCCCTTGAGGATGGCCGGGAGTCCGAACCACCAGACCGGGAAGACCACGACCACGACGTCGGCGGCGACGATCCGGTCCATGTGGGCGCGGACCTCGGGCGAGTACCGCTTCTCCCGGTCCGTCCAGTCCGGCTCGTCCTCGGGGCCGGTGCGCGGGTCGAAGTCCTCGGCGTAGAGGTCCAGCAGGTCGACGGTGTATCCGGCGGCGGCCAGGCGTTCGCGGGTGCGGTGGGCGATCCGTGCGGTGAGGGAGTCGCCGCGCGGGTGGGCGAGGACCAGCAGGGCGTGCTGCGCCATGGCGGTCAGCCCTCCAGCCGGACGAGCATCTTGCCGGTGTTGGCGCCGCGCAGCACGCCGAGGAACGCGGCCGGCGCCTGGTCGATCCCCTCGAGGACGGTCTCGGCGGAGCGGAGCGTGCCGTCGGCGAGCCAACCCGCGGCACGCTCGATCCACTCGGGGAAGAGGTGGAACTGGTTGCTGACGAGCATGCCCCGCAGGGTCAGTTCCTTGGCGACCGCCCGGAACAGGTTGTCGGGGCCGGGAGCCGGCACGGTGTCGTTGTAGCCGCTGATGGCGCCGACCAGGGCGATCCGGCCGCCGCTGCGCATCGCGCCGATGGCCGCCCGCAGGTGGTCGCCGCCGACGCTGTCCAGGTACACGTCGATACCGTCCGGCGCGGCCTCGGCGAGTTGCTCCTCCAGCGAGCCCGCCCGGTAGTCGATCGCGGCGTCGTACCCGAAATCCGTCACCAGCTTCTCCGCCTTCTCCGGGCCGCCGGCCGAGCCGATCACCCGAGAGGCCCCGAGCCGGCGGGCCAGCTGGCCCGCGATGCTGCCCACGGCGCCGGCGGCGGCGGAGATGAAGACCACATCCCCCTCGCGCACCGGGGCGGTCACGGTCAGCGCCGTGTACGCGCTCAGGCCGGTGGTGCCCAACGCACCCAGGTACGCCGACGCCGGGGCGATGCCGGTGTCGACGACGGTCGCGGCCGAGGCGTCCAGCACCACGTGCTCGCGCCAGCCCAGCCAGTGGAAGACGGTCGCGCCGACTGGCACCGCGGCGGAGCGCGAGGCGATCACCACGCCGACCGCGCTGCCCTCCAGCGCCTCGCCGAGCCGGAACGGCGGGAGGTACGAGGGGGCGTCGTCCATCCGGCCCCGCATGTACGGGTCCACCGACATCCAGGTGTTGCGGACGACGATCTCGCCCTCGGCCGGCTCCGGCAGCTCGGTGCGGACCAGCTCGAAGTTGTCCGCGGTGGGCTCGCCGGCCGGACGCGAGGCGAGGTGGATCTCGGCGGAGACGATGGTGCTCCGGTTCGTGGTCTGGTTCGTCATGGTGGGCTTCCTCTTCCGTTCCGCGGGGCCGTTCTCGGTCACGGGGACGACTCTGCCGGGGGCCGCGCACGATCGGCTGACGGTCCACGCACGGGCTCGCACGAAGGCTTGTCCAGGGCTGGAGTTAACGTGGCGTCATGCGCTTCGAGGTGTTGGGTCCATTGCAGGTCCGTACCGACGCGGGGGATCCGGTCACCGTCCGCGAGCCGAAGGTCCGCACCCTGCTGGCCGATCTACTGGCGCACCACGGGCAACCGGTCCCGACGGACCGCCTGGTCGACGACCTGTGGGGCGAGGCCTTGCCCGGAAACCCGGCCAACACGCTCCAGACCAAGGTCTCGCAGCTGCGCCGGGCCCTGGAGTCGGCCGAGCCCGGCGGCCGGGAGCTGGTCGTCCACCGGCCGGCCGGCTATCTGCTGCAGGTGCCGCAGGAGGCGGTGGACAGCGCCCGGTTCGCCGACCTGATCATTCGGGCACGCCGCACCGCGGACCCGCGGGCCCGGGTCCCGTTGCTCTCGGACGCCCTGGCACTGTGGCGCGGGCCGGCCTTCGCCGAGTTCCGCGACCACCGGTTCGCCGCGGCGACCGCCACCGGGCTTGACGAGCAACGGCTGACCGCCCTGGAGGACCTGGCCGACGGGCGCCTGGAGCTGGGCGACCACCTGGCGCTGGCCGACGAGTTGGGCGATCTCACCCGGGAGCATCCGCTGCGGGAGCGACTGCGGGGGCTACACATGCGCGCGCTCTACCGCTCGGGCCGGCAGACCGAGGCGCTGGCCGGCTACCGCGCGCTGACGGAACGCTTGGCCGAGGAACTCGGGCTGGACCCCGGCCCCGAGCTGGTCGCCCTGCACGGCGCGATCCTCCGTCAGGACCTGGAACCGACGCCCTCCCCAGTCACCCTCACCGCTCCCCCGCCCGACCGGCCCAACCCGCCACGCACCAACCTGCCGGCCGGGTTGACCGATCTGATCGGGCGAGGCCGGGACCTCGCCCGGATCGGCGAACTACTCGAAGCCGGGCGATTGGTGACCCTCACCGGGCCCGGCGGAGCCGGCAAGACCCGACTCGCCCTGGAAGCCGCCCGGGCCGGCGACGCGTCCTCCTTCCCCGACGGGGTCTGGCTGGTCGAACTCGCCGCCGAAACGGGCGGGAACACCGGCACGGCCGAGGTGGCCTCGGCCGTGACCGCCGTACTGGGCATCCGCGACCACGCCGGCGCCGGTCCGCCACCCGGCCCGGCAGTGGACCGGCTCACCCACGCACTCGGCCCCCGGCGCATGCTGCTGGTCCTGGACAACTGCGAGCATGTCGTCGAGCCGGTCGCCGAGCTCACCGAGCGGCTGCTGCGGCACGCGCCCGGCCTGCGCGTCCTGGCCACGAGCCGGGAGCCGCTGGCGGTCTCCGGCGAGACGCTGCACGCGGTCGAGCCGCTGCCGGAGCCCGATGCGGTCCGGCTCTTCGCGGCGAGGGCGGCGGCCGCCGCCCCGGGATTCGCCCTCGGCCCTGCCAACGCCGACGTCGTGGCCCTGATCTGCGAGCGCCTCGACGGGATCCCGCTGGCGCTGGAGCTCGCCGCCGCCCGGGTCCGGACACTGGGCGTCCACGAACTGTCCGAGCGCCTGGCCGACCGGTTCCGGCTGCTGAACGCGGGGCGGCGGACCGCCCCCGCCCGGCAGCGGACCCTGCGCGCGGTGATCGACTGGAGCTGGGAGCTGCTGACCGACCCCGAGCGCGCCGTACTGCGCCGACTGGCCGTCTTCGCGGGGGGCTGCACATTGGCCGCCGCCGAGGAGATCTGCTCCGCATCGGACGTACCCGCCGACGCCGTCCTCGACGTGCTCACCCGCCTGGTGGACCGCTCGCTGGTCACCGCGCTGGACGACGAGGACGGCCCGAGATACAGGATGCTGGAGTCGGTCGCCGCCTACAGCCTCGAACAGCTCGACGATGCAGGAGAGTTGCGGCTCACACGCGAACGGCACCGGATTCACTACACCGAGCTGGCCGAACGGGCGCAGCCGTGGCTGTACGGCCCCGACCAGCGCCGATGGCTTCGTCGACTCGACCACGAGAGCACCAATCTGCGCGCCGCACTCGCCGACGCGGCCGCCGACGGCGACGCCGCATCGGCCGTGCGGCAGGTCAACGCACTGGCCTGGTACTGGTTCCTGCGCGGACGGCTCGGTGAGGCCCGGCGTTCGTTCGGTCTGGCGCTCGACACCGGCCCGCTCGGTCGCGAGGACGGCTCCGCGACGCATGACTCCACGGCCCGGGCCGACGCGCTGGTCAGGCAGGCGGCGTTCGCCCTGCTGGCCGGCGACCGCACGCTACCGAACCAGCCGATCAACGGTGCGGGCACCCGGGCCCGGTGGTTCCTGGCCCTCGCCCGGTGCGGCTTCGCGGAGGCGTCCGACGAGGAGCTCACCGCCGGCCTGGTGGCCGAGTTCGGCGCCGCCGACGACCGTTGGGGCATCGCCGCGACCCAGAGCACCCTCGCCAGCCTGGCCATGTACCGGGGCGACCTGGCCGGCCTGAGGCGGCACGCCGTCGACGGCACGGAACGCTTCGCCGAACTCGGTGACCGATGGGGACAGCTGCGGGCCGCCGAACAGCTGGGCGTGCTGGCCGAGATCGCCGGTGACTACCAGGAGGCCGCCCGGCTGCACCGCGACGGCGTGCGCATCGCGGAGGAACTGGAACTCTGGACGGACGTCTCGTTCTTCCTGTCCAGGCTCGGCCGGATCGCCCTGCTCACCGGCGAGTTCGGCCCTGCCGGGGAGTTCCACGAGCGGGCGCGGCGGCTGGCCGCCGAGCAGTCCCACCGGCCCGCGGAGCAGTTCGCCGAGACCGGGCTCGCCCTCGGGGCACGCCGGCAGGGCGAGCTCGATGCCGCCGAGGCGCATCTGCGTCCCTGGCTGGAGTGGAACCGCAGGCTGGGTGTGGATTCCGGGCTGGCCCTGATCCTCGCGGAACTCGGCTTCGTCGCCGAGCAGCGCGGCGACGCCCGGCAGGCACGGGAGTTGCACCTGGAGGGTCTGACCGCGGCCCGCAGGACCGACGATCCCCGGGCGGTCGCACTCGCGCTCGAAGGGCTGGCCGGAGCACAGGCCCTCGCGGACCGACCCGACCACGCCGCCCGGCTGCTCGGCACCGCCGCCGCCGTCCGGGAGTCGCTCGGCGCACCGCTTCCCCGGGCCGAACGCGGTGATGTCGACCGCATCAGCCTGCGCGCGACCGAGGCCCTCGGGAAGGACGCCTTCGCAGCGGCCTTCCGGCGGGGCCGCGAGCTGGAACCCGTCGGCCATCTACCGGAGTTGCCCGAATCCGCCGCGGGCGACCCGGGCGCCGCGGCGGCGGGGCTGCTCAGTACTCGCCGAGGGTGATGGCGGTGGCCGCCTTGTGGATGGGCTCGATGAGCTTGGCCATGATGCGCTCCTTGCCGGGCAGTCGCGCCATCAGCGAGAGCATCGCCATCGAGAACCGGACCTGGCCGCTGGTGCGCATGACCATCCGCTTGACGTTCGCCGGCCCGAGCTTCTGGTTCTGCTCGGCGAAGGGCCGCACCTGCCGCTCGTAGCCCGCGAAACCGGCCTCGTACGCGCCGCCGGCCGCGGCCAGTTCTCCCGCCAGGACGTAGGCGGCCACCAGGGCGAGACCGGTCCCCTGCCCCGACGCGGGGGAGGCGCAGCAGGCCGCGTCTCCGAGCAGGGCCACTCGCCCCTGGGACCAGCGGTCCATGTGGACCTGGCTGAGCGAGTCGAAGTAGAAGTCGGGGGCGCTCGCCATGCCTTCGAGCAGACCGGGGACCTCCCAGCCCTCTCCCGCGTAGGCGCTCGCCAGCAGGCGCTGCTGCTCGGCGCGGTCGCGGTGGTCGTAGGTCAGCGGTTCGGAGGCGAAGAGGAACATCGCCTTGGCTCCGGTGTCCCGGGCGGTGCTGTAGGTCAGTACCGTGCGGCCGGCGCCGACGTAGGTGAGCTCCTCGCGGTCCAGGTCCAGCCGGTTGGGGACGCTGAAGATCGAGATGTAGTGGCCGAGGTCGCGGACGTACCGGTTCTCCGGGCCGAAGGCCAGGTCACGGGTCCGGGAGTGCAGCCCGTCGGCGCCGAGGACGAGGTCGAAGACCTGGGTGCGGCCGCTGTCGAAGGTGACCTTCACCCCGTCGGGGCCGTCGGTGAGCGAGGCGATGGAGTCGTCGAAGAGGTATTCGACGTCGTTCTCGGTCAGCTCGTACAGGATGCGGTTCAGGTCGCCGCGCAGGATCTCGGCATCTCCGTGGACGCGCCCTCCGAAGGTGTCGCCGTCCATGCTCGCCACCCGCTTGCCGGTGGCGTCGACCACGGACCCTTCTCGCACGTCGGTGCGCAACCGGCGGATCTCGTCCAGCACGCCCATCCGCCGGACCACCTCCAGCGCCGCACCACGGATGTCGACCTTGTAGCCGCCCTCCCGGATCCCGGAAGCCCGCTCCACCACCGTGGGCGTGAAGCCGTGGCGCCGCAGCCAGTAGGCAAGGGCCGTGCCCGCGATGCCGGCACCGGAGATCAGGACGTTCGTGTTCTTCATGGGAAGCCCCCCCGAGTCAGGTCTGAACCGGCACTGACAGTACTGCAGTGTTAGACGCTTGTGCAAGACGCTTGTTCAAAACCGGTTCGGGCGATAGCTTCGGCGAGCCGCCCGCGGCCCACCTGACGGGCCGGCGGCTTTCCTGGCCGTGAACGTCGCGCTGTGGCGCGCACTTGATCACGGTTCAGTTCGCAGTGTGGCGCCGCGGCCATCGGGTGGCGTGCGCGAGGGAGAAGGGGGAAGTGCCATGGCGCAGTCGCAGGAGTCGCTGGCCGCGTTCGTCGAGGCGACGGCCGAGGAGTACGGGCTGCCCGGCGTCGCCGTCGGGGTATGGGGCGGCGGGAAGGAGATCTACGCCTGCCACGGCGTGACGAGCGTCGACAACCCGCTGCCCGTCGACGAGCGGACGCTGTTCGTGCTGGGCTCGGTCTCCAAGACGTTCACCGCGACCGTGCTGATGCGCCTGGTCGCCGAAGGGCGCGTCGAACTGGACGCGCCGGTGCGCCGCTACGTCCCCGAGCTGGTGCTCCCGGACGAGCGGGCCGCGGCCGGGATCACCGTCCTCAACCTGCTCAACCACACCGCCGGACTGGACTGGCGGATGAACGTCGACACCGGGGAGGGAGACGACGCCCTGGCCGCGTACGTGGCGAGGATGTCCGAGTCGCAGCCGATCGCGCCGCCCGGCACCCGGGCCTCCTACAGCCAGATGGCGTTCAACCTGGCCGGGCGGATCATCGAGAAGGTCACCGGTCTGACCTACGAACAGGCCGTCTCCTCACTCCTGTTCGAGCCGCTCGGCCTGTCGCACACCTCCTTCGCGGTCAACGAGGTCATGACCCGGCGCTTCGCCGTCGGACACACCGTCGGCGAGGACGGCACACCCACCGTCGCGCGGAAGTGGAAGGACACCCGCGCCAACAACCCCGGCGGGGGCGGCGCGTCCTCGGTGGCGGACCTGCTCCGCTGGGCCCGCTTCCACCTCGGTGACGGCCGCGGCCAGGACGGCACCCCGGTCCTGCCCGCCGAAGCCCTGCGGCGCATGCGGCAGCAGACCGTCGAACTGCACGGCAGCACGCTCGGCGACGCCTTCGGCATCTGCTGGTTCCTGCGCGACGTGGACGGCGTGCGCACCGTGGGCCACGGCGGCTCCACCAACGGCCAGTTCGCCGAACTCCTCATCGTCCCCGAGCACGACTTCGCCGTCGCCGCGCTGTCCAACGCGGGGCCCGACGGCGGCCTCGCCTTCAACCGGGCCGCCCTCCGGTGGGCGCTCGAACACCACCTGGGGCTGGTCGAGCGGGATCCGGAGCCCCTCCCCTTCGACGAGGCCCGGGCCCAGGAGGCCGCCGGGACCTACGAGAACGACGTGATGGCGCTCACCATCGCCGTCGACGGCGCCGGGCTGACGATCTCCTGCGCCATCAAGCCGGAGATCCGCGCGGCCGCCGACACCGAACTGCCCGCGGACCTGCCCCCGGCCGCCCTCGGCCTGCTGCCCGGCGACGGAGACGAGTACATCGTCACCAGCGGCGGCCTCACCGGACAGCGCGGCTTCTTCACCCGCGACGACGCCGGCACAATCACCGGAGCCGACCTCGCCGGCCGCCTCTTCACCAGGACCCCGGCGGACCGGTAGCCCGATCGCAACGACGTCGTCCCGGCCACACCGACCCTGCTCGCCGCGACGGCGTGGCCCCGGGTATTCGAAGCCCGGGGCCACGCCGTGAGCGTGGTGTCTCTGCTGTTGCGGTGCGGACTGCCTGACGACATGTCAGGCACTTGCGCCGACGGGTTCAGGCGGCCGGGGCGACGGCCAGGAGGCCGGTGGCGCGGTCCGCGGTGAGCACGCCGAGGATGAAGCCGTCCTCGTCGACGACGGGCCAGACCTCCAGGTGCTTGATCCGCATCGCGATCGCGGCCAGGGCCAGCCCCATGGTCGGCCAGGCGAACGGGCCGCGCTGGTGCGCGGTGGCGCTGATCGCGGTTCGCTCGGTGTACCAGGAACCGGCCAGGAACGCGTGGAGTCCGGTCCGGGTGACCAGGCCCTCGCACCGGCCGTCGTGGTCGCGGACCAGCAGGTACTCGACGCCGGCGCCGCGGAGGACGTCGTTGGCCTGGTCGACGGTGTCGTCGTCGGCTATCCGGTAGTCGCAGGGGTCCATGGCGTCGGCGACCGTGAGGCCGCGGTTGCGTCGTGCCGGCTGCGGGGAGTGCGTGGTCACGGTGCTCACCGTTCCCGTCTCCGGCTGCCCGCCGGGGGGCTGCCGGGCTGTCCTTCAACCAGAACGAAGCCGGAACGGGTACCGGAATGCGGGATGCCCTGGATGTCTACGACCCTACTCCGGTGGCGAGCGGCCCGGAGCGGCTCGGAGCGCACCGCCGCGGAGTAGCGTGGGAGACAACCGAGGACATTCCGCACACCGGCATCAGCGCCGACGTCGCCCTGGGTCTGACGGGTCCCTCGCGGACCGGACGGGCGGCTTCGCATGATGCCGATTCCATTCCCCAGCTCTTCCTCCTCCGGGCCGTGGACGGTGCCCGGCTCCCCGCTGCTGCCGCGGCTGGAACTCGAGCCGACGATGTCGCGGGAGGGTGTCTTCGACGGCGCCTGGTGGCCCCGCTCGAACCACGTCCTCGCCGAACTGCCGGACCTGATCACGGCGCTCGGCGCCCACTTCGGGCGCATCGTCCGGGTCGGCCTCGACACCTCGGCCTGGGACGGAGTGCCCCGATCCGTCCCGGCGAACGGCCTCACCATCCGGATCAACTGGTTCACCGGCAGCGACGCGACGATCAGCGTCACCCGGGGCTTCCAGGATCACTTCCTGCTGCTGGTGGTACCGCCGGGCACCGCCTCGGCCACGGCCGCCTCGGCCATGGCCGGCGCCTCGGCGACCGGGAACCACACCCCGGCGGCGGAGCTCCTGCTCCGCTGAGCGGTCCGGGCAGGCGGCCGCAGCGGGGTCGGCCGATGATGGAAGCCAAGGAGAGCGCGACGTCCGGGAGCGACGTCCGAGAGCGGCGTATGGCTGTATGGCATGTCCGGGACTTCACGCCGGACGACCTCGAAGCGGTGGTCCGCCTCGACGCGGAGAGCACCACGACGGACCGCGCCGCCGTCTTCCGGCTCTCCGACGTCGTCGCCGCCTTGCAGGCACGGAACCCGAGCGTCGTCGTGGTGGCCGACGGACACCTCGTGGGCGCGGCGGTGGGCCGGGTGGACGGGGACCGCGCCTGGGTGCTGCGCATCGCCCTGCACCCCGCCTGGCGGAACCTGGGCATGGGTTCCGCCCTGCTGTCGGCGTTGGAGCACCGTCTGCGGGACGCCGGCGCCAGGATCGTCGCGGCGCTGCTGCCCGACGAGGAGACCGGGGCCACCGCACTGGTCAACTCCGGATTCCACCCCCACCGGGGCCTCACGTACTTCGAGAAGTCGGAGGCCGTGGGCGCTCAGGGCGCGACGGTCCTGGCGGCGCTCGGCGCGGTCATGCCCGAGGCCGGCCTGTGGAAGCAGCTCACGGGCATGGCCGACGAGAAGCGGCTCATCGAACGGCGTCTGGTCCTGCCGCTGGCGAATCCCGGGCTGGCGGACGCCCACGGGGTGGAACCGCCCCGCGCGGTGGTGCTGTTCGGTCCGCCGGGCACGGGCAAGAGCACGTTCGCCAAGGCCGTGGCCGGCCGGCTCGGCTGGCCGTTCGTCGAGCTCTTCCCCTCCCGGCTCGCGTCCGAGGAGGGGCTGGCCACCGGACTCGGCCGCCGCTTCGAGGAGGTGGCGCAGCTCGACCACGTGCTGCTCTTCATCGACGAGGTCGAGGAGGTCGCCGGCACGCGCAGCCTCGCCGCCCCCGCGTCGGTCGGGGTGGTCAACGAACTCCTCAAGTCGATCGTGCGGTTCCGCGACCGCGACGGCCGGCTGCTCGTCTGCGCCACCAACTCGGTGACCGCCCTGGACCCGGCGTTCCTGCGGCACGGCCGGTTCGACTACGTCCTGCCGGTCGGGCCGCCCGACTCCGTGGCCCGCGACGTGCTGTGGGCCGGCTACACGGCGAAAACGGGTACCGCCGCCGACACCGCGGTCCTCGCCGGGGCCAGCGAGGGCTTCACCCCCGCCGACATCAGGCAGGTCGCCATGGCGGTCGCCCAGAGCGCCTTCGAGCGCACGCTCGACACCGGGGAACGGACGCAGCCCAGCACCCAGGACTACCTGGACGCCATCCACCGCACCCGCCCCACCGTTTCCGAGGAGATGGCCCGGGAGTTCGCCGACCAGGCGATCCGCTACGGGCGGGTCTGAGGACGCCCGCGGTTCCGGGGCCCGTCCGACGGCGCCGGGCTGAAACCCCGCCACCGCGACCATGCCCGGTCCGGGCCGGACCGGGAGTAACCTGGATGTCACCGAAGGCACTTCGCATGCCGGCACCGGATACTGGCGTCGTCTCCGGCGAACGGCAATGCCGGGCCCGACCCCGTGGGCCGGACCCGGAGACAGGTCCTCGGTCATGACCACGACACTCGATCGTGCGACGACGCCCGCCGCCCCGGATTCCACCGCACGGCTCTCCCTCGCGCTCGCGCCCCGTGGCGTGCGGCCGGGCCGGCTGGACGGGGCCTGGTGGCCCCGCTCGCGTGATCTCCTTCTCGAACTCCCCGCCCTGGCCGCCGAAATCGACGAGCGGTGGGGCCGGATCACCCGGATCACCGTGAACCCCGCGAAGTGGCCCGTCATCCCCCCGCGCATCCCGGTCGCCGGGCACACCGTCCACGCGGGCTGGTTCACCACCGAGCAGGACGAGCACACGATCGCGGTGTTCTCGTACGCCCCCCGCAGGCTGAACCTGCTGGTCGTCCCGCCGGAGACGGATGCCGTCGATGCCGCCCGGCTGATGGCCGAAGCCGCCCGTCCCGCGAACACCATGGACGCGAGCGCCCTGCTCGCCATGGTGACGGGCAGCGGAGTGCAGGCGCCGGGGCCGCGCTCCGACTTCCTGCCGTCGGCCGTCGCTCCCTCCGACGACGCCGCCGAGGCGGACAGGCGGGCGGACGTCGCCCGCGGCCGGGCCGCCGCCTGGCCGGTACCCGCGTAGCCGGCGGGACGGCCGTGGCGCCCGCCACGGCGGCGGGGCCAGCGCGGGGGGCGCCCGCGCCCCCGCGCGCCAGCCGCTCGGGGCGAGGCGGCCGGCGCCCGGCAGGCGGAGCCCCGCGGCGGGGGGTCGCGCGACCCG
>NZ_JBHWGV010000067.1:13432-40752 GCF_042732955.1 Kitasatospora sp. NPDC059747
GGGGGGCGCCCCCGCGGCCCGCGGGGGGGGGCGGGCGCCCCCCCCCGGGGGGGGGGCCCCCCCCCCCGGCCCCCCCCCCCCCGGGGGGGGGGGGGCCCGCCCCCCCCGGACCGCGCGTCAGTACTCGGCGCCGCTTCGCGGGTAGCTGCCCACGGCCTGGAGCTACGCCCGGGGCCGGCCCGCCCCGCCCCGATATCCCCACGGCACTCAACCCGCGTCACTCAGCCCGATCCGGCGCTTCCGCTGGAGCGCTTCAGCGGAAGCGCCGGGTCTCGGCCGCCGTTCGTGCGCCCCGAGGCCCTCCCGGCCGGTGGTGCGTGGCGGATGATGGGGGCAGAGACGTGAGGGGCGGCGCAGTGGTCGAGAGTGGATCCATCGGGTCGGAGGCGGAGCCTCGGCTGGGCAGTGAGGAGTCCGGGGGCACCCGGGACGGGAGGCGGCGGCGGGGTGTCGGGCGGCGGGTGGCCGTACTCGTCGGCGTTCTCGTCGTCCTGTGCCTTCCGCCCTGGTGGACGTTGTTCGGTTCCGGGGCCGACTGGCCGTTCCCGGTCTTCCTGGCCGGCACCGCCGTCTTCGCGGCCTGGCTGCTCTCCTTCCCCTTCCTGATGGTCGCGGGCCACGGGTCGCGGCGGGCCGACCGGGCCGCCCGGGTCGCGGACACCAGCCTCGGCGTCGTCTGGGTGCTGTGGACCTGGTCGGTGCTGGGCGGTCTGGTGAACCTCGTGCTGGGCGGGCTCGACGTCGGCGGGGCCGGGCGGGCCAGGACCGTGGCCCTGGCCGTCGCCGTGGTCTCTGCCGGGCTGCTGGGCTGGGGGCACTACGAGGCGATGCGCGTGCCCCGGGTGAAGCGGCTGGACGTCCACGTCCCGCGGCTCGGCGGGGGTCTGGACGGGACCCGGGTCGTGGTGCTGGCGGACACCCACTACGGGCCGATCGACCGGGCGGGCTGGTCGGCGCGGGTGGCCGGGGTGGTCAACGCGCTCGACGCGGACGTCGTGGTCCACGCCGGCGACATCGCCGACGGCACACCGGCCCAGCGCCGGGAGCAGTCCGCGCCGCTCGGGACGATCCGGTCGAGACTGGCCAGGGTCTACGTCACGGGCAACCACGAGTACGGCGGGGAGGCCCAGGGCTGGCTGGACCGCATGGCGGACCTGGACTGGGAGCCGCTGCACAACCGGCACGTCGTGGTGGAGCGCGGCGGGGACGCCCTCGTGCTCGTCGGCGTGGACGACGTGACCGCGGAGTCCTCCGGCCTGGCCGGGCACCGCGCAAACCTGACCGGCGCGCTGGAGGGGGCGGACCCCGCCCTGCCGGTGCTGCTCGTCGCCCACCAGCCCAAGTACGTCCCGCAGGCCGCGGCCGCCGGCATCGACCTGCAGGTCTCCGGGCACACCCACGGGGGCCAGATCTGGCCGTTCAACTTCCTCGTCCGGATCGACCAGCCGGTGGTCCACGGCCTGAGCCGGCACGGGGAGCGCACCCAGCTCTACACCAGCCGGGGCACCGGCTTCTGGGGACCGCCCTTCCGGGTCTTCGCCCCCAGCGAGATCACCGTGCTCACGCTGCGCTCGGGCGCCGCGTAAGCGAACTCCGAGGCGGGCGAAGGGCTCGGACCGCACGTCGCGGTCCGAGCCCTTCGTCGTCGGTCAGGCGCCATCGGTCAGGCGCCATCGGTCAGGCGCCATCGGTCAGGCGCGGTCGATCAGGTGCGGTCGATCAGGTGCGGTCGATCAGGACCTGGACGCCGTCGAGGATCCGGTCCAGGCCGAACCGGAGGGTGTCCGTCGGCGCGGCGGCGTCGCCGGGGGCGAAGGCACCGGCGGCGAGGGCGGCGGTCAGGGCGGGGAAGCGGTCGGGCTGCCGGGTGAGCAGTTCGCCGGTGAGGTGGGCCCATTCGCGGCTGTGGGCCTCGTCGAAGTCGAGCTGCTGTTGCGCGTGGGTGCGCACGTATCCGGCGACGAGGACGAAGACGCGGTGCTGCTGCGCGGCGGTCAGGCCGGTGGGGGCCAGGGCGGTGAGGGCGGCGTCGAGCCAGCCGAGCTGGTTGGGGCCCATGAGCTGGTGGCGCATCGCGGTGGCGGCCAGTAGCCAGGGGTGGCTGCGGTGGACCTGCTCGGACGCGCGTGCCCAGGCGACGATCCGCGGGCGCCAGTCGGGGCCGGCCGTGGTGAGGTCGGGGGCGTCGGCGAGGACGGACTCGACCATCAGCTCGACGAGTTCGGCCTTGCCGGGCACGTAGCGGTAGAGCGCCATCGCGGACATCCCGAACCCGGCGGCGACCTTGTTCATGGAGACGGCCTCCAGGCCCTCGGCGTCCGCCAGCCCGACCGCGGCCTCGGCGATCCGGCCCGGGGTGAGGCTCGGTTTGGGACCCCGGGTGGGTCGGTCCTGCTCGCCCCACAGCAGCGCGACGCCCGCGCGCAGGTCGCGCACCTTCTCCTTGGCCATGCGGCCCTCCTCCTCGTGTCGATTCCCGTGCCTCGTGTCGGGTCCGGTTCCCGTGCCCGGTCCGGCCGGGCCGTTGACACCCGACAGGAACTGTATATACCTTAAACACATCGAACTGCTGATGCCATAAACAGTTGGGGGAACCACCATGCTCGCCACCGTCATCGCCGCCTCCGCCGCCACCGCGCTCGCCGCCCCCGTCGCCGGGCTCCTCGGCTACCGGGGGCTCAAGCGCCACGCCGCCGCCGAGCGGATGCGCATCACGTCGCCGAAGGGCATCGACGAGTCCGGGTTCGTCCGCATCGGGGGCATCGACCAGTGGGTCTCCGTCCGCGGCGAGAGCCTCGACAACCCGGTGGTGCTGGAGATCCACGGCGGCCCCGGCGCCTCCAACCTGCCGTTCGTCCCCCGCACCCGGGCCTGGGAGCGGCACTTCACGATCGTCCGCTGGGACATGCGGGGCGGCGGCAAGACCTTCGGCCACGGGGGCCCGGAGGGGCAGGGCGAGATGAGCCTCGACCGGCTGTACCGGGACGCGCTGGAGGTCACCGAGTACGTCCGCGCCCGGCTCGGCGTGCCGAAGGTGCTGCTGGTCGCCAACTCGATCGGCACCGTGCTCGGCCTGCGCCTGGCCCGCAACCACCCCGAGCTGTACTCGGCCTACGTCGGCACCGACCAGAACGTCCTCGCCGGCGGCCGCCCGCACCCCGCGTACGACGCCCTGGTCGAGCGGCTCCGGGCCGGCGGCAAGCGCAAGGAGCTGGCCGCCGTCACCGCGATGGGCCCGGACGCCACGGCGTGGAGCACCCACCAGTGGTCGGAGTTCAACAAGCTGGTCGTCACCACCGACCCGCTGACCTTCGACACCATGAAGACCGTCGTGGTCCGCTCGCTCTGGTTCTCGCCGCTGCACACGCTGCGCGAACTGAGGACGTACCTGAAGGGCATGACCTTCGCCGAGCAGCTGGGCCCGCAGGCGATGGCGGTCGACGAGTACGCCGAGGGCACCGACTTCGCGCTCCCGTTCTTCGTCTTCCAGGGCGACAGCGACGTCCTCACCTCGCCCGCGCCGGCCCGCCGCCTCTTCGACGCCGTCAGCGCGCCGGTCAAGGACTTCGCCCTGATCCGGAACGCCAGCCACTTCGCGTCCTTCCGCGAGCCGGAGCAGTTCCTGGAGCTCATGCTCACCAAGGTCCGGCCGGTCGTCACGGGCGAACTCGCCGCCCGCTGAGGCCGCCGGCGCCGACGCCAACGCCAACGCCAACGCCAACGCCAACGCCAACGCCGGGAGAGTGTCCGTTTCCTTCAAGACGGGCGCCCGCACCGCCGCCTAGCGTGACGGGCATGAACAGCGAGAACAGCACGATCAGCACGAGCAGTACGAGCGGCACCGGCAGCACGAAAAGCACCACGCCGGCACCGAGGTTCGCGTTCGTCGGCATCGCCGTCTCCGACATGGCCGCCTCGGTCGCCTTCTACCGGCGGCTCGGGCTCCTGTTCCCCGACGGGGCCGAGCACGAGCCGCACGTCGAGGCGGAGCTGCCGGGCGGACTGCTCCTGGTGCTCGACGCCGAGTCGACCATCCGCTCCTTCCACCCGGACTGGCGGCCCCCGACCGGCGGCAGCCGGACTGGGCTCGCGTTCCGCTGCGAGAGCCCCGCGCACGTGGACGCGGTGTACGAGGACCTCGTCGGAGCCGGGTACCACGGGGAGTTGAAGCCGTTCGACGCGTTCTGGGGCCAGCGGTACGCCTCGGTGCACGACCCCGACGGCAACGGCGTCGACCTGCTGGCCGTCCTCACCGAGGACACCCCCTAGGACCGGACCAGGTCGGTCAGCGGCAGCCCGGTCAACTCCCGCACGTCGCGCGCCAGATGGGCCTGGTCGGCGAAGCCCGTCCGGGCCGCGGTGTCCGCGAAGGGGACGCCGGAGCGGGCCAGGGCGAGAGCGCGCTGCAGGCGGAGGATGCGGGCGAGGGTCTTCGGGCCGTAGCCGAAGGCGCTCAACGAGCGGCGGTGCAGCTGGCGTTCGCCGAGGGCGACGCGCTCGGCGGTCGCCGTGACGGACCGGCCCGCCGCCAGGGACGCGACGACGGCGCGCAGCAGCGGGTCGGCGGGCCCGGCGTCGGCCGCGAGGCGCAGGGCGAGGTCCTCCAGGGCGGCGACCGGGTCGGGGGCCGCGTCGATGCGGCCGGTGAGGCGGCGCACCTCGGCGGCGGGGCGCAGGTCGGCCAGGTCGACGCGGCGGTCGCGCAGCTCGTGGGCGGGGACGCCGAGCAGCGCGGGGGCCGTACCGGGGTAGAAGCGGACGCCCGCCCAGGGGCCGGCGAGCCCGGGCCCGGGGCGGAAGGCGTGGGTGTCCGGGCCCGCGACGAGCAGCCGGCCCTCCGTCCACAGCAGGTCCATGCAGCCGTCGGGCAGGACCGGCGCGGCGGAGGGAGCGGGCAGCACCGCAGCGCGCGTCCACACCACCGCACCGGGGAGGCGGGACGCGCGCTCGGCGTACTCGGGGGCCACGCCTCGAAGGCTACGCCCGGAAGCGCGGACGGCCACACCCGTAGAACCACGCCCGTAAGACCACGCCCAGCCGACCACGCCCGGATGACCACGCCCGGAAGCCCCGAAGGCTACGCCCGCAGGTGCCGCAGGACGGAGGCGGCGGCGCGGGCGACGGCGTCCCGGACCTCGTCGGTGTGGTCGGCGAGCTCGAAGCCGTGGTGCCCGTTCGGGACGTCGATCACCTCCAGCGCCGCCCCGTGCTCCCCCGCCGCCGCGACGAACCCGGCGACCGTCGCCGCGATCGCGTCCGCCTCCAGCCCGGCCCGGGTGAGCACGATCGGCAGCCGGCCCGCCCCCGCCACCGCCTCCGCCGGGCGGAAGCGCCGGTCGACGGCCTCCCAGCCGGGCAGCGGCGCGAGGACGGGGTAGTTCGCGGCGAGGCAGCGCAGCCAGGACGGCGGCTCGGCGAGCCAGTCGGTGGTCAGCAGGCCGCCGCCGGAGAAGAACCAGAGCGCGATCCGGTCGCCGTCCACGCGCGGGTGGGCGCGCAGCGCCTCGACGGCCGCGGCGATCTCGTCGGCGGCCCGCGGGTACCCGTAGAGCTCGTCCAGGCCGTGCTCGACCGTCGCGCCGACGACGCCGAGGCTCGCCGCGTACCGGCCGTAGCCGACGTACACCGGCCAGTCGCGCGGGGTGGGCCGGGTGCCGGCGGGGACGGGGCCGCCGTGGACGAACAGCACGGCGGGCAACGGGCCTTCGGCTTCCGGCAGGTAGACGTCGAGGTTCCCGGCCCGCTCGTGCGCGCAGTCCGGCAGCGGGTGCTCCGGGGTGTCCAGGACGTGCGGGCGCGAGAACACCGGCGCCTCGGCGGCGGGCGGCGGGGCGATCCGGTGGCCCTCGCCGGCGGCGGCCCTGAGCAGGAGGTCGGCGAGCTCCTCCGGGCGGGAGAGCATCGGCCAGTGGCCGGTGTCGAGGTCGAAGAAGCCCACCCGCGGGTCGGCCAGGAACCGGAACTGCGGCATGCCCGTGCGCACCATGGCCTCGACGCTCGCGATGGTGACGCCGCCCGAGGTGCAGAGGATCCCGGTGGTCGGCACCGAGGCGACGGCGCCGGACAGCCGCAGCGGCTCGGTGAGGCTGGCGACGGGCTGCGCGGTGGCCAGCCCGGTGAGCCGGTCCAGCGCTTCGGCGGTGAGGCCGTCGGTGCTCCCCCAGCGGTGCCACTCGCCCCGGCCGGGCGCCGGGAGGAGGCCGTCCGCGGGCCGGCGGGCCGGGTCGGTCAGCACCTCGCGGGCGAGCTGGTCGGGGACGAGCTGGACGGCCCGGTCGCCGTCCACCGGCAGGCCGGCGTCCAGGTAGACGATGCGGGTGAGGCGGTCCGCCCGCCGGTCGGCGGCGCCGAGCACCGGGTGGATGCCGTACTCGTGGCCGACCAGGACGACTTCGGGGTCGGCGGCGGCGTCGATCAGGCGCAGGACGTCCTCGACGTGGGCCTCCAGGCCGGCACCGCCCCCGCCGGCGAGCGTCGCCTCGTGCACCTCGGCGCCGGCCGCGCGGAGCCGGGCGCTCACCTCCCGCCAGATCCAGCCCCCGGTGAAGTGGCCCGGTACCAGCACGAATGCGGTCATGTCGCATCTCCTCCTCGTCGTTCGTCGTCACCCGGCGTCACCCGGCGTCGCAGGCAGTCGCAGGCGGTCGCAGGCGGTCGCCCGACAACGCCGGTGATCACCCGGCCGACCCCCGTCCGGCCGGGCGATGCGGGTACCGTAGGAACTCCCCCTGAGGGAGGTTCAAGCCTTGCCACCGGCCGTCCTGTGGAGCATTGGTGAGCTCGCGGAGCACGCGGGCGTCACCGTCAAGACCGTCCGCTTCTACTCCGACCGCGGCCTGCTGCCCGAAGCCGGGCGCAGTTCCGGCGGCCACCGGCGGTACGGGCCGGACGCGCTGGAGCGGCTGCGGCTGATCCGCTCGCTGCGCACGCTCGACCTGCCCGTCCCGGAGGTCGGCCGGCTGCTGGAGCAGGACGGGGGGCTGGGCGACGCCCTGGAGGACGCGGTGGCCCGGCAGTTGCGCGAGCTCGGCTCCCAACTCACCGCCCTGCGCTGGCGGGAGGCCGCCCTGCGGCTGCTGCACGAGTGCCCGCCCGAGGAGCGCGCCGACCGCCTGACGCTCATCGGCGGGCTGACCACCCCGCCGGACACCACCCCGCTGGCCCGCTTCTGGCGGCGCGCGCTGCCGCTGCGGATGCCCGCCCGGCTGACCGCCGCGATCGTCGACGCGGCCGTCCCGCAGCCCCCGGCGGACCCGGCGCCCGGCCAGGTGCTGGCGTTCGCCCGGCTGAACGCGCTCGTCTCCCAGGGTTGTTCGGGCCCGAGCCACTCCGCCACCGGCAAGGGCGGCTGCCCGAACGAACTCGCCCGCACGGACCACGAGTACCGGCCCGCCGTGCTCTACGAGGGGCTCGGCGAGGCCTACGACCTGGCCTCGGCGGAGCTGCGCGCCGGCCGGGACCCGTACGACGGCGGGGCGCTCGACAACTTCGTCGCCGCGCACGCCGCCTCCCGCTCCGTCCGGGACACGCCGGACTTCCGGCGCCGGCTGCGGGTCATGCTCGACGTCACCGACGACCCGGTGATCGCGCGCTACTGGGAGCTCGCCGGCGTACTGACCACACCCGACGAGCCCACCCTCGGCCAGGCGCACGCCTGGCTGCGGGCGGCGCTGGCGGGGCAGCTGGCGGCAGCCGCCTGAAGAGGCCTGCCACCGTTTCGGCCCCGGCCGAAACGACTCCGCGCGACCATGGAGGCATGTCGCTCGCCCAGCTGGCCGCCCTGCTCGCCGACCCCACCCGCGCCGCGTTCTGCGGCGCGCTGCTCGACGGCCGCGCCTGGACGGCCGGCGAGCTGGCCCGGCACGCGGGCGTCGCGCCGTCCACGGCGAGCGAGCACCTGTCGCGCCTGATCGCGGGCGGCCTGCTCGCCGAGGAGCGGCAGGGGCGGCACCGGTACGTCCGGCTGGCCGGGCCCGCCGTCGCCACGCTGATCGAGGACCTCACGGTCTTCGCCGAGACGGCGGCGGGGGACGCCACCGGGGGTAGCGGGCCGGCCCCGGGCACCCTCCGCGAGGCCACCCGCCGCAGCGCCGAGGCCCGCGCCCGCACCTGCTACGACCACCTGGCCGGGCGCCTCGGCGTGGCCGTCGCCGACGCCATGCTCGACCGCGGCCTGGTCAGCGACGACGCCGGGCTCGCCCTCACCGGGGACGGCCTCGGCTGGCTCGCCGAGCAGGCCATCGACCTGCCGCCCCGGGCGGGCGGCAGGGGCGCCCGCCCGGTGGTCCGCACCTGCCTGGACTGGACGGAACGCCGCACCCACCTCGGTGGAGCGCTGGGCGCGGCGCTCTGCCGGACGGCGCTGGAGCGCGGGTGGGTGCAGCGGATCGGCTCCGGCCGGGCCCTGCGCGTCACGCCGGACGGGGACCGCGCGCTGCGCGAACTCCTCGGTCTGAGGCTGGAGCCGGAAGCCGGCTAACCCATCGTCTTCGCGCCGTCCAAGGACTCCCGCAGGATGTCCGCGTGCCCCGCGTGCTGCGCCGTCTCGGCGAGGACGTGCAGCAGGACGCGCCGCACCGACCACGTCGCCCCCGGCTCGAACCACGGCGCCTTCGGCAGCTCGTGCGCGAGGTCGAGGTCCGGCAGCGTCCGGACCAGCTCGTCCGTCTCCCGGGCCACCTCCTCGTAGCGGGCGAGCAGCCCGGCGAGCGTCTCGCCGTCGAGCATCCGGAACATCGCGGCCCAGTCGTCCTGCGAGCCGCCGCCGCGCCGCATCTCCTCGGCGCCGCCGACCGCGAACCGCATCCAGCGCGCCTCCACCGCGGCGACGTGCTTGATCAGGCCGCCCAGGCACAGTTCGCTGGCCGTGGTGCGCCGGGCGGCCTGTTCGTCGGTGAGGTCGCGGACGGTGTACCGCAGGAAGCCGCGGTGCTTGCCGAGCGTCGCGACGAGGTCCTCGCGCTCGCCCATCAGGCGTCCGCCAGGGTGGGCAGGTCGCCGGCGGTCGTCCCCGTGTCGATGATCCCGAAGGCGGCGCCCTGCGGGTCGCCGACCACCGCGAACCGGCCGAACGGGCTGTCCATCGGCTCCATGTGCACGGCGCCGCCGCCCGCGCGCAGCCGGACGAGCGCCGCGTCGACGTCGGCCACCGCGAAGTACACGCTCACGTACGAGGGCACCTCGGGCGGCAGGTCGGCCGGACCCATCGCCATCCGGCCCAGCACCGGCTGCTCGCCGAGCCGGAAGATCTTGTAGTCGACCTGCTCGGTGTCCATCTTCTGCACGCCGTAGGGGAAGACCGCGGGGAAGAACCCGTCCGCCCCGGCCGGGTCGCGGGTCACCACCTCGGCCCAGCAGTACGCGCCGGGCTCGCCCTGCTTCTCGAAGCCCTCGTGGGTACCGGCCTGCCAGACGCCGAACACGACGCCGCCCGGGTCCTTCGCGATCACCATCGTGCCGAACTCGCCGACCTGCATCGGGCCCATCAGCACCTCGCCGCCGTTGCCGCGGATCTTCTCGGCGGTGGCGGCGGCGTCCGGCGAGGCGAGGTACAGGCACCAGGCGGACGGGGCCTGGGTACCGTCCGGGCCTGACATCGGCGGCACGACGGCGGCGACGGCCTTGCCGTCCGAGTAGGCCTGCGTGTAGTTGCCGAACTCCGACGAACTCTCGCCGAAGGTCCAGCCCAGGACGTCGCCGTAGAAGGTCTTGGCGCCCTCCAGGTCGGTGAACATCGCGTCGGCCCAGCAGGGTGTGCCTTCAGGTAGCGCGGCCATCTGTCTGCCCTCTCGTACGGCTCTCGCGTGGCATTTACGCCCGGTTCGCCCCCATTCCGTCACCCTAGCCAGTCCCCTCGCCGCCCGCGCGCCCGCACACGGCGCGGCCGGTCGGAACCCGTCCCGACCGGCCGCACCACGCCCCGCACCGGGGCCCTCGCCCGCGCCGGCTACCCGACCAGCGCCGACGCCACACGGGCCGCCGACGTGCCCAGCCCCGTCGGCCCGCCGGGCACCATGCCCAGCCGCGGCACCTCCGCCCGCGCCACGTCGTGCCCCTCGCGCCCGAAGTGCCGCTTCAGGTCGTCCTCGGTGTACCGGCGGCACCCCCGGTGCCAGTTCAGGATCCCCGCGATCCAGTTCTCCAGTTCCCCGACGTACCCGCCGAGCAGCTCGCGCGCCGCGTCGTCGAGCCCGAGGTCGTCGTACAGGACCGGAAGCTCCTTGGCCGCGACGTGCTGGAACTGGGCGAGCCGCGAGTGCATCAGGTCGTCGACGATCCGGACGGCCGACGGGTAGTCGCAGCCGAAGAAGTTCTGGACCACCAGGACGACGTTGTGCACCTCGCCCTCGTACTCGATCTCCTTCTGGTACGAGAACAGGTCGTTGATCATGCAGGCGTAGTCGGCCGCCGAGTTCTCCAGTGAGCGCATCACGCCGTGCTCGTACACCTCGGGCGGCACGGTCTGCCCGTGGCCGATCCGGCTGAGGCTCATCGTGAGGTCGGAGCCGAAGGTGGCCCGGCGCATCTCCAGGTAGTCGACCGGGTCCGGGATGCGGTGCTGCACCTGGTTGGAGATCTCCCAGATCCAGCTGTGGAGCATGTCCTCGATGCTGCTGCGGAGCGTCCGCCGGGCATCGGCGGTCATCGGCCCCGCCGTCCGCTCCCAGATGTCGGCCAGGCCCCGCTCCAGGGCGGTGGCTGGCTCCGCGGCCGGGCCGCCGTCGTCGTCGACCGGCATGAACAGCGGCAGCCGCTCGACGGCGAGCTTGGCACCGGCGAGGTCGCGGGTGCGCCCGTAGACCCGGGGGAAGTAGTCGTCCGCCCAGGTGCCCCAGAGCAACCAGGCCGAGCCGATGTCGAGTTGAGCGGCCGTGGCGTCCGGGTGCATGCCCGCCATGCAGAGCGGGAGGTCGTAGTCGCGGGTGGACTCGGCCGTCCAGAGCGCGGACCCGGGGACGCCCGGCAGGTCGTCCAACAGGCCCATCCGCCGGGCCCATTCGACGGCCCGGTCGCGCGCGCCCGCCAGGTCAGGGTTCAGGGTCAGGGGGAACGGCACCTTGAACTCCGGCAGCCGGGACGGCCCGACGTGCTGGAACGGCACGTGGCCGTGCGAACGCGCCCGCCGCACCGCGGGATCCACCGCGCCCGGCCCGACGGGCGCCGCCGGCACCTCCGGCCCCGGCCCGCCGCCGCGCACCAGGTCCAGCGCCGACGTGCCGATCCCGCCGATCGCGAACGGGTCCCACCCGGCCCGGGCGTCAAGGGACTCGACCGACTCCGACTCCGACTCCGACTCCGCCGCCGCGCCCCCGCCGTTCATGCCCCTGCCGTTCATGTAGCGGCTCGACCGCATGTGCCACTCGTGCCCGCCCGACTGCCAGTCCTGCAGCCCCTTGACGTACGTCAGCACCTTGGCGCGGCCGATCGGTTCGAGCCCGGTCTCGGCGAACAGCACGGGCAGTTCGGTGAACACGGTGTTCTCGAACTGCTGGAGCCGCGAGGTGAGCAGGTCGTTGACCGCCTCGGCGGCCTCCTGGGTGGAGCACTCCAGGAACCGCTCCAGCACCAGGATGCCGTTGCTCAGCTCGCCCTCGTCCTCCACCTCCCGCTGGTAGGAGAAGATGTCGTTGCGCAGGTGCACGGCGTCGGCGAACGCGTCCATCAGCACCCGCAGCGCGCGCGAACCCGAGACCTCCTTCGGCACCTCGGCCCCGGCGGCCACCTCGACCAGCTGCGCGGACCACGGCGCGCCGCCGACCTTGCGGCGCATCTCGATGTACTCGACCGGGTTGGCGATCCGGCCGGCGTTGATGTTGGAGAGCTCCCACAGCGACTCGTCGAGCAGGTTCCGGGTGCTCTCGGCGAAGCGGACCCGCCAGTCCTCGCCCATCGCCGGCACGGTCCGCCGCCAGAGGTCGGCCAGGCCCGCCTCGACCGGGTTCTCCGGCTCGGGGACCGGGGCGGCCGGGTCGGCCGGCATGAACAGCGGCAGCCGGTCGAGGTGCGCCTTGCCGCCCTCGCGGTCGTTGGTCCGCTTGTACATGTCGAGGAAGTGGTCGTCGAAGAAGAAGACCCACACGTACCAGTCGGTGACCAGCGACAGCGCCTCGGCGGAGGCGTCGGGGTGGGTGTAGGCGCAGAGCAGGCCGTAGTCGTGGGCGTCGAGGTCCTCCTGGTCCCAGATGCCGGACCCCTCCAGCATGCCCATCTCCCGTGCCCAGTCGGAGGAGTGGGCCCGGGCCCCGTCGAGATGGGGGTTGAGACGTGCCGGGTGCGGCACGTAGAAGGACGGCAGTTCGAACGGCTGGGTCACGGCGGGCGAGCCTTTCTGGACGCGTCGACTTGGACCAAGGATGACGCGCGCCCCCGGCCCGGCACCGGCACAACAAGAACAGTCATATGAGATGACCCACGTGCTCGAACCCCCGGTCGAACTTCCGCCCGAGCGACCGGCCAACGGTGGCTCACCCGTGCGGGATCGGGAGCCCCACCCGCACCATCCGCCACAACCACCCGCCCAGCGGAGCGCACACCCACCGGGCACACGCCACCGGCGCCACATCCTCACCACGCACGCGCCACCCACGAGCCCCCACCACCCCGAACGGCCGGAAGGACGGGCCGAGTTCGGCCCGTCCTTCCCGGGAGGCGCACCGCGGCACCGGCCGCTCAGGCCGCCAGACCGAGGACCAGCGAAGCCGCCACCGGCGCGAGGTAGACCAGCGGGAACGGGACGTGCGCGTAGTGGCGGGCGCGGACGACGGTGAGCGCGGCGCCGACGAAGTAGAGGATCAGGCCGACGGCGGCGAGGCGGCCGACCCCCGGGACGAGGAGGCCCACCAGGAGGCCGGCCGCGCCCGCGGCCTTGGCGATCCCGAGCCAGACCCACCAGCTGCGCGGGACGCCGTACTGGGCGAGCGGCTCGACGACGTACTTGGCTCCGGCGAAGACCGAGCCGGCCGAGAATCCGGCCATGACGGCGCCGAGGACGGTGACGATGACGTAGGCCACGGACATTGAAGTGCTCCCCACTCGGTGGCTGGTTGGTCCGACACTCCTTCGACCCGCCGGAAGCGGAGAGTGTGACCGCCACGGGGAAAAAATGTTCCGTCCAGGGGTGGGGTGTTGGCTCCGGACGCCCCCAACAACCGCTACGCCAACGAACAAACCAGCTCCGCCATGGCCTCGATCCCCAAGACTTCCCCTCCTACGGGCGTGTTGACCACCACCCCTCCCACCCCGTCGACCAGACTGGGCGCCTACCCGACCGATTCACTCCGAGGAGGGCCCCATGGACGTCACCGTTCGGCTCGCACAGCAGCCCGAGGCCGATGAACTGCTCGGACGCAGCGCGCTCGCCGCGCTCGTCGGCATGCTGCTGGACCAACAGGTGCCCATGGAGTGGGCGTTCACCGGCCCGCTGACCATCGCCCAGCGGCTCGGACGGAACGACCTGGACGCCCACGAGATCGCCACGTACAACCCCGAGGAGTTCGTGGCCCTGCTCTCCGCGAAGCCGGCCGTGCACCGCTACCCGGCCGCGATGGCCAAGCGGGTGCAGCAGCTCTGCCAGTTCCTCGTGGCGCAGTACGACGGCGACGCCGCCGCGCTGTGGAAGGACGCCAGGACGGGCAAGGAGCTGCTGAGCCGGCTCAACGCGCTCCCCGGCTTCGGCAAGCAGAAGTCCCAGATCTTCCTCGCACTGCTCGGCAAGCAGTACGGCGTGCGGCCGGACGGCTGGCGCGAGGCGGCCGGCGCGTACGGCGACGAGGGCGCGCACCGCTCGGTCGCCGACATCACCGGGCCCGAATCGCTCGTCCTGGTACGGGAGTTCAAGCAGGAGGCGAAGCGCGCCGCGAAGGAGGCCAAGGCCACCGCCAAGGCGCGCTGAGCCGCCCGACCGCCCACCGGACCGGCTCAGGCCACCGCCCGACCGCCCACCGGACCGGCTCAGGCCACCGCCGGACCGGCCGCGGTCCGGCGCTCGTCGGCGTCCGCCAGCCAGAAGTACACCGGCGGCAGCCCGAGTTCGAGCGCGGCCAGCACGGCCTGGAACGCGCCCGGCCAGCCCGTCGCCGCGAGCGACAGCAGCCGCCCGGCGCCTCCGAGCAGGAACACGCCGGCGAGCCACCGGACGGTGCGCGCCGGGATCGTCGCCTGCCGGGCGAGCCGGATCCAGGCGGCGCCGTACCCGGCGAAGATCGCGCCCATGAAGCGGCCCCAGCTGTCGATCGTCGCCCCGGCGTGCTCCTCGCCGGGGAGCACGGCGTTGCCCACCAGTACGTGCGCGAGGCCGATCGCCACGCACGCGATCCCCATCGTCCACACGAGCGCCCGCAGCGCCTTGGCCATGACGCACCCACCCCATGCCTCGGTTGACGCGTGCCGCTTGGTTGACACGTGTCTACTTCCATGAGGCACCCCTTAGTAGACACGTGTCAAGTAGTCTTCACCCGTGCCACCACGCCAACGCCTCTCCCCCGCCGACCGCCGCGCCCAGCTCCTCTCCGTCGGAGCCCGGCTCTTCGCCGCCCGGCCCTACGAGGAGGTGCTGATGGAGGAGGTCGCCGCGCAGGCGGGCGTCTCCCGCGCCCTGCTCTACCGGCACTTCCCGGGCAAGCGGGACCTCTTCGCCGCCGTCTACCAGCAGGCCGCCGACCAGCTGCTGGGCAAGTCCCGCTTCGACCCGGCCGACACGCTCGTCGAGCAACTGGTCGAGGGCATGGACGCGCACCTCGACTACTTCGTCGCCAACCGGCACGCCGTCCTCGCCGCGAACCGCGTGCTGGCCGGCGACCCGGTGATCCAGACGATCATGACCGACGAGCTCGACGCCCTGCGCGCCCGCCTCCTCGGCGTGCTCCCCCTCGCCGACGACGGCACCCGCGCGGCGGTGTCCCAAGTCCTGCGCAGCTGGCTGGTGTTCGTCCAGGTCCTGGTCGTCGACTGGCTCACCGAGGAGACCTGCACCCGCACCGAGCTCCGCGACGCGTGCATCGGCGGCTGCATCGGCGCCCTCCGCCCGCTGCTGCCGGTCGACCCGGCCCCCGACTGGCCGCGCACCGCCGGGGACGTCAGCTGAGCCGCCGATAGGCGTAGCGCCCCCGGATCCGCCGGACGAAGAACCGGCCGTGGCTGTCCGCCGCCATCAACTCGCGGTGCACCCGGGCCGGTACGGCCGCGTACTCGTACACGCGCCCGCCGAGGAACTCCAGCTCCAGCCGCCGCGCCGGGCGGTCGTACCCGACCGAGCGCAGCACCGAGGACTCCACCGCCGTACGGTCCATGACCCGTCCAGTGTGCGCACGAGGGCCCCGGCCGCGCATCGCGACCGGGGCCCTCGTCCGCACGGAACCGTCAGACCAGCTCGGGTTCCCGGGCCCCGACGGCCGCGTCCGACTCCGCACCCGCGGCGACGGCCTTCCGGCGCGGCAGCGCGAACATCAGCAGGAACACCACCACCAGCACCCCCGCGACCCACCACATCGCGTGGACGAAGGCCCCGCTGAACGCGTCCCCCACCGCCGTCGGCGCGACGACGTCGTCCATGGCCCCGAAGAAGGCCACCGACACCAGGCCGAGCCCGAGCGCGTTGCCCACCTGCTGCACGGTGTTGATCAGGCCCGACGCCGACCCGGCGTGCTCGCGCGGCACCTCCGCCAGGATCGCGTCGGTGATCGGCGCGACGATCAGCCCCATCCCGAGGCCCATCACGACCAGCGGCAGCGCCATCTGCCAGGGCGCGATCGCCGTCCCGTAGCGGTGCGCCTCCCAGATGTAGGTGAGCACGCCCGCCGCCATCACCAGCGCGCCGGTCTGCAGCACCCGGCGCCCGAACCGCGGCACCAGCTTCTGCACGGACAGCCCGGCGGCCGTCGAGACCGCGAGCGAGAACGGGATGCCGGTCGAGCCGGCCTTCAGCGGGCTCCAGCCGAGGCCCATCTGCATGTAGAGGGTCCACACCAGGAAGAAGATCCCGCAGACCACGCCGAAGGTGAGCTGCACGCCGATCCCGGCCGCGAAGGACTTCACCCGGAACAGCGAGAGCTCCACCAGGGGCGAGCCGTCCCGCCGGGCCTTGGCCTTCTCGTACACCACGAACAGCGCGAACACCACGAGGCTGCCGGCCATCGACAGGTAGCCCCAGAGCGGCCAGCCGGCCTCCCGCCCGTGCGTCAGCGGGTAGATCAGCATCAGCAGGCCGACGCTCGCGAGGGCCACGCCCACCAGGTCGAGCTTGAGCGCCTTCTCGGCCTTCGACTCGCTGATGAAGCGGCGCCCGGCCAGCAGGCCGGCCAGGCCCACCGGCAGGTTGATCAGGAAGATCGGCCGCCAGGCCAGGCCGAGGAGGTCCCACTCGGTGAGCAGCGCGCCGATCAGCGGCCCGGAGACGGCGCCCAGGCCGACCACCGCGCCGAACATGCCGAACACCTTGCCGCGCTCCTCCGCCGGGAAGGTCGCGTGGATGATCGAGAGCACCTGCGGCACCATGAGGGCCGCCGTGCCGCCCTGGAGCACCCGCATCGCGACCAGCATGTCCGGCCCGGTGGCCAGGCCGCACAGCGCGGACGCGAGCGTGAAGCCGCCGATGCCGATCAGGAACAGCCGCTTGCGGCCGTAGATGTCGCCGAGGCGCCCGCCGGTGATCAGGCCGATCGCGAAGGCCAGCGCGTAGCCGCCGGTCACCCACTGGATGGCGCTGAAGGAGGCGCCGGTGTCCTCCTGGATGCTGGGGACGGCGATGTTGACGATCGTCACGTCCACCAGGTCCATGAAGGAGGCGACCATCACGATCGCCAGCGCGATCCACCTCCGCCGGTCGGTGTCCACTGTGCTCATCACACGCTCCTCGTTCGTCTCGCTCGTCGGCACGTGGACGACGGTAGGGGGCATGTAGGCCAGATCCTGTCCCAGTTCTCCGGCATCCTGGACGGCATGACCGACACCCCGGCCCGTCTGCTGAACCTGCTCTCCCTGCTGCAGACCCCGCGCGAGTGGCCCGGCAGCGAGCTCGCCGAGCGGCTCGGCGTCAGCGCCCGGACGATCCGGCGCGACATCGACCGGCTGCGCGACCTCGGCTACCCGGTGCAGGCGACGATGGGCGCGATCGGCGGCTACCGGCTGGTCGCGGGGACGGCGATGCCGCCGCTGCTGCTGGACGACGAGGAGGCGGTCGCCATCGCGGTCGGGCTGCGGGCCGCGGCCGGGCACGCGGTGGTGGGCATCGAGGAGGCCTCCGTCCGGGCCCTGGGCAAGCTGCTCCAGGTGCTGCCCGGACGGCTCCGGCACCGGGTGGGCGCGCTCAACACGGCCACCGTGCCGCTGATGACCGGCGACGGCCCGACCGTCGACCCGGACGACCTCACCCTGCTCGCCGGCGCCGTCGCCAACCACGAGCGCCTGCGCTTCGCCTACCGGGCCCGCGACGGCGCCGAGACCCGCCGCAACGTCGAGCCCGAGCGCCTGGTCTCCACTGGCCGCCGCTGGTACCTGGTCGGCTTCGACCTGGACCGGGACGACTGGCGGCTCTTCCGGGTCGACCGGCTCCGCGAGCCCTTCGCCACCGGCGCGCGCTTCACCCCGCGCCCGCTGCCCGCCGAGGACGCCGCCGCGTTCGTGGCCGACAAGCTGCGCCGCCGAAACACGGCGTACCGCATGGTCGCCACCGTGCACCGCCCCGCCGACGAGGTCGACCGCTGGATGCCGTGGACCGGGGAGTACCGGATCGAGCCGATCGACGACCGCACCTGCCGGCTGCACTCCCGGGGCGACTCGCTCAAGTGGCTCGCGTCCGGACTGCTGCTGCTCGACTGCGAGTTCGAGGTGCACGAGCCCCCGGAGCTGATCGCCCACCTGCGCACCCTGGCCGGCCGCGCCACCCGCGCGGCCGACCTGGCCGGTCCTCCCTGAGCCGTCAGACCCCGAACTCGGCGGTGAGCAGCGCCCGGCCGAGGGTGTGGAAGGTGAGGTGGAAACCGACCTGGGCCGGCGGGGTGTCGGCCGAGACGTCCAGCTTCTCGACGTCGAGCGCGTGCACCGCGAAGACGTAGCGGTGCGGGGCGCCGGGCGGCGGGGCGGCGCCGTCGTACCGGTTGCCCGGGAAGTCGTTGCGCCCGTGGAAGGAGGCCGCGCCCGGCAGGGCGTCGTCCGAGGAGCCCGCGCCGCGCGGCAGTTCGGTGGTGCCGGCGGGCAGGTTCAGCGCGAGCCAGTGCCACCAGCCGGAGCCGGTCGGCGCGTCCGGGTCGTAGCAGGTGACGGCGATGCCGCGGGTGCCCTCCGGCAGGCCCGACCAGGACAGCTGCGGCGAGAGGTTGCCGCCGGCGTGGATGAACTCCCGCGCCAGCGTGCCGCCTTCGGTGAGGTCCGCGCTGGTCAGCGGGAAGGACGGCACCTGCGGCAGGAACTCGTACGGAAGCGGCGGACGGACACTCATGGCGTGCACCTCTCACGGTCGGGATGACACCGGTCACTGTAACGGGGTGCACGTCCGATCCGGTCGCCCCTAAAGTCGACACCATGGCCTCGAAATTCGCCCGGTTGCTCTCGGACTCCCGCCGCGCGCTGTTCACCATGCTCGGGATCCAGGCCGTCATCTGGTCCGTGCAGGTGCTGAACTGGCTGGACGACTACGACCTGTCCCGGGAGTTCGGTCTGCGCCCGGAACGGGTCGGCGACCTGCCCGAGATGTTCACCATGCCGTTCCTGCACTTCAGTTGGGACCACATCGTCTCCAACTCCTGGCCGCTGTTCGTGCTCGGCTTCCTGGCCGCCTACCGGGGCATGCGCAAGTTCCTGCTGGCCAGCCTGGTGATCGTGGTCTCCGGCGGGCTCACGGTCTGGCTGCTGGAGAGCCCGAACACCGTGACGGCCGGGGCGAGCGGCATGGTCTACGGCTACCTCGGCTACGTGGTGCTGCGCGGGGTCCTCGACCGCAACGTGCTGGACGCGGTGGTCGGCCTCGGCGTCGCCGCGGTCTACTGGACCATCCTGATCGGCGTGCTGCCGGTCGCCCACGGCGTCAGCTGGCTGGGCCACCTCGGCGGGCTGGCCGGCGGACTGGCCGCCGCCGTCCTGCTCCGCGACCAGGCGGCACCGAAGCCGGCGCCCGCGCCCGCACCCGCACCCGCCGACTCCCGCTCCGCCCTGCTCAAGGAGCTGGACGACCTGGGCCTCTAGCCCGTCCGGCGCAGTGCCCGACCGGCCAGGTATAGACCAATCCAAACCCCTGCGGCTAGCGTGGACGGCGCCCCCGCCCCCTGCTCCGGAGCCGCACCGTGGAGTCGTCCGTCCTCGCCTTCGCCACCGACCTGCTGGACGAGGGCCCCGACACCTTCTTCGGCAACCTCGCCGACCGTGCCGGGGTCGGCGGCGTCACCCTCGCCTCGGTCTACCACGAGGCCCGGGACGTCTTCCCGCACAACCCGCGCCGGGTGGTCCGCTACCTGGAACCGGGCGCCGCCTACTTCCGCCCCGACCCGGCCCGCTGGCGGGGCCGCCGCCTCGCGCCCGTCCCGTCCACCGCCATCGGCGAGCGCGACCCGTTCGCCGAGGCCGCCGCCGAGGCCCGCCGCCGCGGCCTCGGGCTGCACGCCTGGACGGTGTTCTGCCACAACGACCGGCTCGGCTTCGCCCACCCCGACTGCGCCCCGGCCAACGCCTTCGGCGACCGCCACCTCACCGAGCTGTGCCCGGCGAACCCGGAGGTCCGCGAGTACGCGCACACCCTCGTCGCCGACCTGGCGCGCTACGGCGTGGACGCGGTCCGGGCCGAGTCGCTGCACTTCCACGGCCTGCGCCACGGTTACCACCACGAACGCTATTTCGAGGAGCTCGGTCCCGTCGCCGAGGCGCTGCTCGGCGTCTGCTTCTGCCCGCACTGCCGCACGGCCGCCGCCGGCGCGGGCGTCCCGGCCGACGAGGTCGCCGAGGCCGTGCGCACCGAGCTGCGCCGCCGCCTCGCCGACGAGAGGGCCGCCGCCGAGCCCGGTGCGCTGGACGAGCTCGCGGACGGCGCGTTCGCCGCCTACGTGGACGCCTCCGCCGCGACGGTCACCTCGCTGGCCGCCGAGCTGTCCACGGAGGCCCGTCGCCACGGCATGCGGCTGAGCTTCATGGACGGCGGCGGCCCCGGCAAGGGCTGGCTGTCCGGCATCGACCTGCCCGCGCTCGCCGGGGCCGCGGACCAGATCGAGACGCTCGGCTACGCGAGGACCCCCGAGGCCGTCCGGGAGAAGATCGCCGCCTTCGCCCTGCACGGCGTCCGCCCGCAGGACATGGCGGTGATCCTGCGCCCGATGTCCTCGGACTGCGACGGCCCGGAGAACCTCGCCGCCAAGCTCGCCGTCCTGCGCGAACTCGGCGTCCCCGAGGTCGAGTTCTACAACTACGGCCTGATGCGCCTGTCCTCGCTCGACCGGATCGGCGCCGCGCTCCGCGCGTAGGCCGCACCGGCGGCCCCCACCGGCGGCCCTACCGCCGCCGCTTGGACGTCCCGAACAGGCTGCGCGAGATCTCCTGCCCGAGCTGCTTCCCGGCCGAGCGCGCGAGCGACTTCACCGTCGGGTTGTTCAGCAGCGAGCCGAGCAGCCCGCCCGCCCCGGCCTGCGCGCCGGCCCGCCCCGCCTCCCGCGCCGCGTCGCGCGACGGCTCGGGGACGGGCGCCGGCGCGGGCTCGGCGCGCGCCGCCCGGGCCGCGAGCTTCTCGTACGCCGACTCGCGGTCGATCGCGTCCCGGTAGCGCGCCGTCAGCGGCGAGGCGTCCACGAGCGCCCGGAGCTCGCCCTCGTCGACCGGCCCCATCAGCGACTGCGGCGCCCGCAGCCGGGTCGCGGCGACGGGCGTCGGCGCGCCCTTCTCCGACAGGACGGTCACCACGGCCTCCCCGGTGCCGAGCGAGGTCAGCACCTCGCTCAGGTCGTACGACGAACGGGGGAAGGTGGAGACCGTCGCCTTGAGCGCCTTGGCGTCGTCCGGGGTGAACGCGCGCAGCGCGTGCTGCACCCGGTTGCCGAGCTGGGCGAGGACGTCGGCGGGCACGTCCTTCGGGGTCTGGGTGACGAAGAAGATCCCGACGCCCTTGGAGCGGATCAGCCGCACGGTCTGGGTGATCGCCTCCAGGAAGGCCTTGGACGCGCCCTTGAACAGCAGGTGCGCCTCGTCGAAGAAGAACACCAGCTTGGGCTTGTCGAGGTCGCCGACCTCGGGCAGCTCCTGGTAGAGGTCGGCGAGCAGCCACATCAGGAAGGTGGAGAACAGCCGCGGCCGGTCCTGCACCGCGGGCAGCTCCAGCACCGAGACGACGCCCCGGCCGTCCGCCGCGGTGCGCAGCAGCTCGGCGGTGTCGAACTCGGGCTCGCCGAAGAACGCCCCGGCGCCCTCGTTCTCCAGCACCGTCAGGGCGCGCAGGATCACCCCGGCGGTGGCCGACGAGAGCCCGCCCACGGTCCGCAGCTCCTCCTTGCCCTCGGGGGAGGTGAGGAAGCCGATGACGGCGGTGAGGTCCTTGAGGTCGTACAGCTCCAGGCCGGCCCGGTCGGCGTAGTGGAACACCAGGCTGAGCGAGGACTCCTGGGTCTCGTTCAGGTCGAGCACCTTGGACAGCAGCAGCGGCCCGAAGCTGGTGACGGTGGCCCGGACCGGGATGCCGGTGCCCTCGCCGCCGAGCGAGAAGAACTCGGCGGGGCAGCCCGTGGCCGTCCACTCCTGGCCGACCTCGGCCGCCCGCGCGGCGGTGCGCTCGCTCGGCGCGCCGGGCGCGGACACCCCGGAGACGTCCCCCTTGACGTCGGCGAGGAACACCGGCACGCCCTGGGCCGAGAGCTGTTCGGCGATCAGCTGGAGGGTCTTGGTCTTGCCGGTGCCGGTCGCGCCCGCGACCAGCCCGTGCCGGTTGAGCACGGCGAGCGGGATGCGCACCTGGGCGTCGGGGTAGGCCGTGCCGTCCAGGAGCACCGCGCCGAGGTCGAGGGCGGGCCCGGTGAAGGCGTACCCGTCGGCGATCTCCCGGACGGCCGGCGGGGTGAGGGCGGAGGACATCGGGGCACACTCCTGGGCAGAGCGGGACCGGGCCGCGCCAATGGGGCGGAACCCGGTCGGAAATCGTGGGCGAAGTTCGCGACATTTCCCATCAAACAGCCGCAAACGTCCACCCGCAGTTCACACCCGAGCGCGTGGCGGCGTCGCGGCTGCTGCGCCATCCGCCGTCCGAACGGTAGGCTTTCCGTGTGATCTTCAAGCGCATCGGCAATGGGCGGCCGTACCCGGATCACGGCCGGACCAGCACCCGCCAGTGGGCCGACGTCGCCCCGCGCCCGGTGCGACTCGACCAGTTGGTGACCACCAAGGGCCAGCTCGACCTCGAAACCCTGCTGGCCGAGGATTCGACCTTCTACGGGGACCTCTTCGCCCACGTGGTGAAGTGGCGCGGCGACCTCTACCTGGAGGACGGGCTGCACCGGGCCGTACGGGCCGCGCTGCAGCAGCGCCAGGTGCTGCACGCCCGTGTCCTCGACATGGAGTGACGGGCCCGCCCGCACGCTTCCGGACCGCCCCCTCGCCGCCGAGGCGGAGGGCGGTCCCGTCGTACCCGGGCGCCTCCGCACGCCCCTCTCGTACACCCTTTCGGGTAGCCGGGTACTCCAGATGATGATCGTTTAGTACCTTCGCAGGCAACGGGCACTAATCTGCTGACTACGGCCGCGACCTGGGGAACCGACCCCTCCGGCCGACTCGTCGTCATCCCGAGATCCCGTGTCATCCCGACCCCGCCCCGGCACCGAGGGGGAGACAAACCGTGAGCATGTTGACTCCCCAAGGCCTCAAGGGGAAGCAGTACCGCGTCACCGGCAACGCCTATCCGCGTCTCGGCCGGCCGCCCAAGAAGAGCCGCAAGGTGATCGCCGGGCTCGCGGCGCTGCTCGCGCTGGCCCTCATCGGACTCGGCGGCGTGCAGCTCTACGACATCTTCACCGGCAAGAACAAGCACACCAGCGCGCAGGCCTGCGCCACGCCCTCCGGCAAGGCGCTGGCCGCCCCCACCCCGGGGGCCACGCCGGGCGCACCCGCCGCCTCCGGCGCGCCGGCCGGCGCGCCGGGCGACCCGCACGCGATCCCGCAGCCGGCCACGATCACCGTGAACGTCTACAACGCGACCACGAAGGCCGGCCTCGCCGGACGGACCGCCGACGAGCTGAAGAAGCGCGGCTTCACCATCGGCAAGGTCGGCAACGCCCCGGCCGAGCTGGACAAGAAGGTGCCCGGCACCGCCCAGGTGATCGCCGGCCCGGCTGGCGCCGGCGCGTCCACCCTGCTCAGCTCGCAGATCGCGGGGGCCACCGCCACCGCCGACGCGCGGACCGACGCCAGCGTGGACTTCGTCATCGGCGACAGCTACAACGCCCTCCTGGACGAGACCCAGGCCGCCGCCGCGCTCGCCCTGGCCACCAAGCCCTCCCCCACCCCGACCGCCACCGGCAGCTGCTGAGCGCACGGCGCACTCGGACGCGGAGAGCCCCCCGGCAGTGCGCCGGGGGGCTCTCGGTCGTTCGGGGGATCGTGCGTCAGCCGGCGGTGCCGTAGAGGCGGTCGCCCGCGTCGCCGAGGCCGGGGACGATGTAGCCGTTCTCGTTCAGGCGCTCGTCCAGGGCGGCGGTGACCACGGTGACCGGCAGGTCCGCCAGCTCCCGCTTCATCACCTCGACGCCCTCCGGCGCGGCCAGCAGGACCACGGCGGTGACGTCGGTGGCGCCGCGCTCGATCAGCATCCTGATCGCCGCGACCAGGGTGCCGCCGGTGGCCAGCATCGGGTCGAGCACGTAGACCTGGCGGCCGGAGAGGTCGTCCGGCATCCGGGTGGCGTAGGTGGAGGCCTCCAGGGTCTCCTCGTTGCGGACCATGCCGAGGAAGCCGACCTCGGCGGTCGGCAGCAGGCGGGTCATCCCGTCCAGCATGCCGAGGCCGGCGCGCAGGATCGGGACCACCAGCGGACGGGGGTAGCTGAGGCGGGTGCCGGTGGTGACCGCCACCGGCGTGGTGACCTCCACCTCGTCGGTGCGGACGTCCCGGGTGGCCTCGTACGCGAGGAGGGTCACCAGCTCGTCGGTCAGGCGACGGAAGGTCGGCGAGTCGGTGCGCTCGTCGCGCAGGGTGGAGAGCTTGTGGGCGACCAGGGGGTGGTCGACGACGTGGAGACGCATGTACCGAGGTTAGCCCGGCCCTGGACGCCTGTACGACACGCCGCGGGCCCGCGGCGCGCGGCGGGGCTCACTCTGCCATGACACGCCGTGACGCACGGCGAATGTCAGGACGGAACCGGTCGCCGTGGTATCAACCGGGCCGTTCTGGGAATGTCACGTCTTATGACGAGCAACCCGAAGGCCGGGGACGGCTCGGCGGAGGAGCCCAGGGGCCCCTCGGGCGGCCGCGCGGGCCCGCCCGCGAGCCCCCAGGAGACCGAGGCGGAGCGCCGCAAGCGGCGGGCCGTCTTCCTCCGCGAGCTCACCGAGGCGCGCGAGCTGCGGGAGCGGGTCCAGCCCAGGCGGACCAAGGAGCGCCGGATGCGCGAAGCGATGCGGATGCGAACCTTCCGGATCTGAGGCGGTTCCGGAGGGCCCGGGTCCGCCGTTCGGCCGTCCCCGGACGGTCGGGGCGGCGCGCGGCCGGCCGCCGGCCGACGCTTCCGACACGACCTGCAAAGACGCGCTGCCGAACACCCCCCGCGAGGGCGGGCTTTCTGTCACGATTCCGATGGGACGGTCCGAACAGCGGACCGCCTCTGGCGCGGGGGCGGCCAGATGTTCGCGTCGCCCGTGCGCGCCGACAGCCGAGACCGATGATCTTGGGAGTGTCCCTGGTGGCGTATTTCGCTGCAGTGCTTGCTCGCTCCGAGGACGGGTGGGACGTGAGCGAGACGGAGCTCGACGACGTCGAAACCCTGGCCGATCTGGCCGACCTGGCCCGCGACGCCGCGCAGGACGACGACAGCGTCCTGATCTTCATCGAACAGGAGGACGCCTGGTTCGCCATCGTCCGGGTGGACGGTGAGGAGGACCCGCGGATCTTCGTGTCGGACGGCGCCGCCGCCGCCCGCAGCTCGTACGGCTCGGTCCTCACCGACGAGCTGGTCGACCAGGCCGGCGAGAGCGAGTTCGGCGACCTCGACCACCTGGTCGTGGAGCTGGAGGACAGCGAGGAGGCGGAGGAGGCCGACGAGGCCGCCGACGACGCGGCCCCGCACGGCGGCGTCCCGGTCGGCCCGCTCGGCGACTCCCACCTGCTGACCGAGTTCGGCCTGCCCTCCGAGGAGCTGCTCGCCCTCAGCGGCGAGGGCGCCGTACCGGGCGACGCCCTGGAGGAGATCGCCGAGGCCCTCGGCTGCGGCGAGGTCCTGGAAGCGGTCCGGTAGCGGGCAGCGGGCCGACCGGTGTCCGCCGCCGGATGCCCGACACTGGATGCCATGCAGTCCGCCACCCCCGCAGCCCTCCCGATCACCCCGCTGCCCGCTCCCGTCCGCCCCGACCCGGTCCGTGACCGCTGGGCGGCGCCGATGCGCCTCGCGATGGCCGAGGCCGCCCTGGCGCCGGCCACCGGCGACGTCCCGGTCGGGGCGCTCGTCCTGGGCCCGGACGGCGAGGTGATCGGGCGCGGCCACAACGAGCGCGAGGCGGTCGGCGACCCGACCGCGCACGCCGAGGTGGTCGCGATCCGCCAGGCGGCGGACAAGGTCGGGCAATGGCGGCTCGGTGGCTGCACGCTGGTCGTCACGCTGGAGCCCTGCACGATGTGCGCCGGCGCGATCGTGCTGTCCCGGATCGACCGGGTGGTCTACGGCGCCCTGGACGAGAAGGCCGGCGCGGCCGGCTCGCTCTTCGACGTGATGCGCGACCGGCGGCTCAACCACCGCCCCGAGGTGATCTGGGGCGTCCTCGCCGACGAGTGCGGCGAGCAGTTGCGCGCGTTCTTCGGCGACCACCGCGAAACCCCCCGCTGAAGGTCCGCCGGGATACGGATTTCGTGACCGCCGCACCCGTCCGGTAGAGTTCCTCTCGGTAGCGTGTCCGAGCGGCCAAAGGAGCACGCCTCGAAAGCGTGTGTGGGGGCAACTCCACCGTGGGTTCGAATCCCACCGCTACCGCCAGAAAGCCCGAGGGCCCGTCCGATCCGGACGGGCCCTCGGCGTTTCCGCGCACCCTCGTGACGCGGAAAGGGCTCCGCACCCGGGGCCGATGACCACCAACGCCCTTGTCGAGTACGGAGCCTGGAGGGGGGAGCGGTTCGGGGGGACCAACCGCTCCCCCGACGGAGTCCCACAACCGGTGCCGCGGTCGGGGGAGGAGCCGCGGTACCGGTCCCACAGCGGGGAGCTCCGGATCCACGCACCGGGAATTCCTGCCAGATCCCCGGTACGCCATCCATCCTGCCGCCCGGTACGCCCGCGGGCACCCGGAGAAAGACCCCACTCGCGGGGACCTTCGTCCCGCCGGGCGAACGCGTCGCACACTTGATAGCCCGTCCGGTGGATAAGCTGCCCCTGCAGGGCCGCTCGGGGACCCGGATGACGGCGGCCCACGGCTGGGAGGAAGGTCACCCGATGGCGCAGGCGAAGAAGATCGGCATGGTCCTCCTGCTCGTCTTCGTCCTCTACTCGATCATCACCTCGCCGGCCCGCTCGGCCGAGCTCGTCCAGTCGGGCTTCGAGGGCATCTCGAACGCCGCCAAGGCCGTCGGCACCTTCATGACCGGGCTGATCAAGTGACCGCCCCGGGCGGGTGACCGCCCCGGGCGCCGGACGGGCCCGACCAGGGGGCGGACGGCCGCGGAGGCACCGCTGCGCACCGGCTACGGTGGGCGGGACCCTCTGTACCCCCGTCCGCGAGGAGCGGCATCGTGATCCGGCACCTGGTCCTGTTCAAGCTCAACGAAGGCGTCAGCAAGGACGACGAGCGCGCGCTCGCGGGCGCCGAGGCGTTCGCCGGGCTCGGCTCGGTGATCCCCGAGCTGCGCGAGTGGGAGTGCGCCTGGAACACCACCGAGCGCGACATCGCGTACGACTACGCGATCAACAGCCTGGTCGAGGACCGCGACGCGCTCCAGGCCTACCTGACCCACCCGGCCCACCAGGCCGCGGCCGGCCAGTGGCGCGAGTTCGCCACCTGGGTGATCGCGGACATCGAGGTCTGATACCACCATCCGCCCGGGGCGCTTCCCCCGGACGGATCGCGGCGCCCCCCCCCCGGGCCCCGGGGGGGGGCCGCGGGGGGCGGGGGGGCCCAGCGGGGCGGGCCCCCCCCCCGGCGCCCCGCGGGGCCGCCGCCCCCCCAAAA
>NZ_JBHWGV010000067.1:40762-51384 GCF_042732955.1 Kitasatospora sp. NPDC059747
GTGGGTTTCGGCTCACTCCGCGTTCATCACCCCCCCCCGGGGGGGGGGGGTCCCCCGGATGGGGGGGGGGCCCGCCCCCTGCGGCGGGGGGGGGGCCCCGCGGTCCGTCCGGGAACGATCCTTGCGGCGCCTCCCCGATCGGCCCCGTGCAGGCCCGGCACCGCATCAACACACCTCCACCGGGTGCTTGCCCGACCTGCGCCCGCCTTGTGATGCTATGACCGGTTTTGCCGGACATGGCGAGGTGAAGAACCAGCCACGACACCCGCTCCGCAGGGCCCGCCGTAGTCGACTTTGGGAGGGGTGACGTGTCCGTGGACGAGGCGCTCGCGGGGATCATCAGTCCGGCCGGCGAGCTCCGGCCGGACGGCCTGCGCGGCCCCGGCGGACGCCCGGTGGTCGACGTCCGGACGCTGACCCGGGTGCTGTTCGAGCGCCTGGCCGAGCTCCCCCCCGACGCGCCCGAGCGCGAGCGGGTGCGCGCCGCGCTCATCGAGGTGAACATCCCGCTGGTGCGCTACGCGGCCACCCGCTTCCGCAGCCGCAGCGAGCCCATGGAGGACGTCGTCCAGGTCGGCACCATCGGCCTGATCAACGCGATCGACCGGTTCGACCCCACCCGGGGCGTCCAGTTCCCCACCTACGCGCTGCCCACCATCCTCGGCGAGATCAAGCGCTACTTCCGGGACAACGTCCGCACGATGCACGTCCCGCGCCGGCTCCAGGAGCTGTGGGTGCAGGTCAGCGGCGCCATGGAGGAGCTGACGGTGCTGCACGGACGGGCCCCCAAGGTGCCCGAGATCGCCGCGAGCCTGCGCATCCCCGAGGAGGACGTCCGGGCCTGCCTGGACGCCGGGCGGGCCTACAACGCGGCGTCCCTGGAGGCGGCCCAGGAACACGAGGGCGGGCTCGCCCTGCTGGACCGCCTCGGCTACGAGGACTCCGCGCTCGCCGAGGTCGAGCACCGGGACGTGGTCCGCCACCTGCTGGTCCAGCTGCCCGAGCGGGAGCGACGGATCGTCATGCTGCGGTTCTTCGCCAACCTGACCCAGTCCCAGATCAGCACCGAGCTCGGGATGTCGCAGATGCACGTCTCCCGGCTGCTCTCGCGGATCCTGACGAGGCTTCGCACCGGCAACTCCTGGGAAGAGTGACATCGCTCCGCGTTACCGCCGCGTGACATCTTGCGACGATCGGGTTTGCCGGGGATCGTGTGCCGGTATGGAGGGGGAGGGCCGTCGCCGGGAACATCCGCGCGTCGGCGCCCGTTCAACCGTCAGTCACAAGGGGGTGGGCGCATGTCCGGAGAGCTGGGCACTGCGGAGATCCACACTGGTCAGGCCAACAGCACCGCGGTCGCCGAGGAGCGCATCCCGCTGCAGCGGGGGCCGTCCACCGCACCGCCCGTCCCCGACACGCCCCCCGCGGCGTCAGCCGGCGCCGGGCTGGACACCCGCACGCTCTCCCGCTCGCTCTTCCTGCGGCTGGCCGCCGTGGAGCCCGGCAGCGCGGAGCACGCCTACGTCCGCGACACCCTGATCGAGCTCAACCTGCCGCTGGTCCGCTACGCCTCGGCGCGCTTCCGCAGCCGCAACGAGCCGATGGAGGACATCGTCCAGGTCGGCACGATCGGGCTGATCAAGGCGATCGACCGGTTCGACCCGGAGCGCGGGGTGGAGTTCCCCACCTTCGCGATGCCCACGGTGGTCGGCGAGATCAAGCGCTTCTTCCGGGACACCAGCTGGTCCGTCCGGGTGCCGCGGCGCCTCCAGGAGCTGCGGCTCGCCCTCACCAAGGCCGGCGACGAACTGGCCCAGCGGCTGGACCGCTCCCCCACCGTGCCCGAGCTGGCCGCCTGCCTCGGCGTCAGCGAGGAGGACGTGGTCGAGGGACTCGCGGTCGGCAACGCCTACACCGCGAGCTCGCTCGACTCCAGCCCGAGCGAGGAGGACGGCGACGGGCCGCTGGCCGAGCGGCTCGGCTACGAGGACCTCGCGCTGGAGGGCGTCGAGTACCGGGAGTCGCTCAAGCCGCTGCTGGCCAAGCTGCCGCCGCGCGAGCGCCGGATCATCATGCTGCGCTTCTTCGGGAACCTGACCCAGTCGCAGATCGGCGAGGAGATCGGGATCTCCCAGATGCACGTCTCCCGGCTGCTCACCAAGACCCTCACCCAGCTCCGGGAGGGGCTCATCAGCGAGGGCTGACGAGCGCGGCGGGGCTCAGCCCGCCGCGCCGTCCAGCAGGTTGTCGCGGAGCCCGGCCAGCACGCCGTCGTCCAGGCCGAGGCCGTCGTGCCAGAACGCCGCGAAGCCGGACCAGCCGGCCTCGATCTCCTCGAAGGCCGCCGTCAGGTAGGCGGCGTCGGCCCGGAACACCGGCAGCAGCAGCCGCGGCTCGTGCATCAGGCCCCGGGTGCCGAAGTCGTCCATCACCCGCGCGACGACCGGCGCCGCGCGCTCGTTGGTCAGCAGGTAGTCCGCGACGACGGCCTCGCGGTCGACGCCCAGGGCGGTCAGCAGCAGCGCCGAGACCCAGCCGGTGCGGTCCTTGCCGGCCGTGCAGTGGAACAGCAGCGGCGGGCCGTCCGGGGCGGCCAGCAGGCGCAGCACGTCCGCGAACCGTTCGCGTGCGAGCCCGTCGGTGACGAACCAGCGGTAGAGCCCGGTCATCATCGCGGCGGCGCGGCCGTCGCCGAGCAGCGCGCGCTGCCTCGCCGGGCTGCGGTCGGCCAGGGCGTCGCGCAGCGTCACGTAAATGTCGAAATCGGGCGCGAACACCGGGAGATGGTGCAGGGTCACGCCGTCCTCGGCGTCCGGTTCGACGGTCAGCGCGGTGCCCGCGGGGAGGTCGCGGGCGAGCTCGGGGACGGGGAGTCCGGGGACGCGGTCGGGGCCGGCCTCGCGGACCTCGTCGAGGCTGCGGAGGTCGACCACGCGGCGCAGCCCGAGGGCCCGGAGCGCGTTCAGGTCATCCTCGGTGACGTGGTTCAGGCCATCGCTGCGCAGGACCGTCCCGGGGCGAAGGACCCTTCCGTCGGCCGTCCGGCAGCCCCCCAGATCGCGGGCATTGACCGCGCCGCGCAGACCGAGACTGCGCCCGACCTGGGGCATTCCGTTCCACTTGGACACCGCATTCCGGACGCCGCCGAATCCCCCGGCCTCGGTCTGCTGATCGGCCATGCGGGCGCCTCCATTGCATATTCGGACTGTCACATGGCACAGCGGTGCCCGATATTGCATGAACCTGCCCAATGCGGCGGCGAGATGTGCGAGAGTGTCATGCGCAACGACCCCAGTGTAGGTGTCCGCCGGGCCCCACCACCTCGCCCGAGCGGTAACAACGCTTGGTAACGACGCGTAGCACTCAGGTTCCGGTTTTTCATTTTCAATTCATCATTTGCATGGCCGATGCTGTTCCGGTCACAATCAGCGCCTTCATGGCTTCGCCATGAACGTTGGTAACAGGTTTGCTGCACTCTCGCCCAATTGGTCCCTCGCGGAGCCGACCCTCGACCAGGATGGGCGCCGGGCAGTCCTGCTGCCCGCGAACAGCTACAGGGCAGGCGACCGCCGAGCAGCGATGCGCCTGTCCCAAGGGGAGGATCACCATGGGTCGAGCGACCCGAAGAGTTGCCGCCTGCGCGGCGGCAGTTCTGCTGGCCAGCGGCCTGCAGATCACCCTGGCCCACGGCGACACCACGACGCCGAGGATCGACCTCACCGTCCTCGTCATCGACGACGGCGGTCCCTCCGTCGCGGCCATCACGGCCGAACTGAAGAGCCAGGGCACCCCGTACAAGGTCGTCACCCTCAGCGACCCCAACCGCCCCGTCATCAACGCCGCTTTCCTGAGCGACACGATCAACGGGCTGCCGCGGGGCAAGTACCAGGGCATCGTGATGCCCAACGAAAACCCCTTCGCCAACTCGCCGGCCGAGATGACGGCGATCGCGACGTACGAGGCGGCATTCAACGTCCGCCAGATCGACGCGTACACGTTCGCCAGCCCGGCGGTCGGTCTGAACTGGGCCCAAAATCCCGGTTACATTGGCACCTTGGACGGTTTCCAGGCCGCCACCACCACCGCCGGCACTTCGGGCCCGTTCGGCTACCTGAAGGGCGCCGTGCCCTTCGAGGACAACGACCCGAACGTCAGCGAGAGCTACGGGTACCTCGCCACCCCCCTGGCGAGCCTCCCGGCCGGCGCCTCGTTCACCCCGCTCGTCGACGCCCCGATCCCGGGCGCCTCCTCGCGCGGCTCGCTGGTCGGTGAGTACACCCACGACGGCCGCAAGGAACTGGTCGTCACGTTCGTCTACAACCAGTACCAGCAGCAGTACCGCCTGCTGGCGCGCGGCATGGTCGACTGGATCACCCAGGGCGTCCACCTCGGGTACGACCGCAACTACTTCGCGGCCCACATCGACGACGTCCTCCTGGCGGACGACCGCTGGTCGACCACCCTGAAGTGCACCCCCGGCGACGTGACCTGCCCGCCCGGCACCCCGGACACCGGCACCCCGATCCGGATGAGCCCCGCCGACGCGCAGTACGCCAAGCAGTGGATGACCACGAACAACTTCACGCTGGACCTGCTGTACAACGGCGGCGGCAGCGAGGACTGGAAGGCCGACCACAGCACCACGGTCGACCCGACGGCGCAGCAGCTGATCGCCGACCAGAACAGCTACCGCTGGGTCAACCACACCTACAGCCACCCGTACCTGGGCTGCGTCCAGGACGTCACCGTGGTGCCGTGGCGCTGCACCAAGGACGCCACCGGCAACACCGTCTGGGTCGACCAGAACACCATCCAGACCCAGGTCAAGAACAACTTCGACTGGGCCACCAAGAACGGCCTCACCAAGGTCGACCCGCAGGTCCTCGTCACCGGCGAGCACTCCGGGCTGCTGACCGCCCCGCAGGAGACCAGCGACAACCCGAACCTGGCGCCGGCGCTGGCCGCCAACGGCATCAGGTTCACCGGCAGCGACGCCTCCCGCGAGTCCGGCCAGCGGGCCGTCGGCCCCTCCACGCTGACCGTGCCGCGCTACCCGATGAACGTCTTCTACAACGCCGGCTCGGCGGTGGAGGAGACCGACGAGTACAACTGGATCTACACCAGCAAGGCCAACGGCGGCAGCGGGATCTGCGAGAACAACCCCAGCTCCACCTGCCTGCCCAAGCCGCTGGACGTCAACACCGGCTTCCAGTCGTACATCGTGCCGCTCGAGGCGCGGATCGACCTCGGCCACATCATGAGCAACGACCCGCGGCCGCACTACATCCACCAGTCGAACCTCTCCGAGGGCCGGATCATCTACCCGGTGCTGGAGAAGATCCTCGGCAACTACCGCGCGCTCTACGCCGACAGCGCCCCCGTCGTGAACCTCGGCGAGCGCGAGATCGGCCAGGAGTTCCAGAAGCGCGGGGCCTGGAGCGCGGCCGTCGCCGCCGGCCAGGTGACCGCCTACAAGATCGGCAACAACGTCACCGTCTCCGCGCCGGCCGGCGTTCAGATCGAGGCCACCATGCCGACGGGAACTACTCAGAAGCTGGCCATCGGTTCGACCGCTTTCGGTTCCGCCTACGCCGGTACGCTTTCCGGCTGGGTGGCGCCGGGCGCGCTGCAGAGCTCCGTCACGCTGCAGCTGTCCTCGGGTGCCACTCCGGCGGCCCCGGCCGCCGTCGCGCCGAGCGTCGCGGCCAAGTCCGTCCCGGCCCCGGCCCCGGCCGACAAGAAGGTGGTTCCCCAGGGCGTCGCCACCCCGGTCCCCGCCGGCCCCAGCGACACCACCCGCACCAAGGCTCCGGTCCTGGTCCCGGGCAGCGGAACCCCGGTGCCCGGCAAGGGCGTCCAGCAGAACGGCAACGGCGGCGCAGCCGGTGTCGTGAAGAGCTCCGTGGCCTCCGGGGGGACGGCCGGGCTCAACAAGAAGCAGGCCGGCAAGCCCGGCTCCCGGTAACACGCAAGACCCGATGGTGGGGCCGGCGCCGGCGAACCCGGCCCGGCCCTGCCACGGCCCACGTTCCGGCCACCCAGGCCGGACACCCGACGCAAGAACAGGAGGGGGGACAGGAGATGCGCGTCACCCTGCTCACCGAGGGGACGTATCCGCACCAGCACGGCGGCGTGAGCGTCTGGTGCGACCAGCTCGTTCAGGGCATGCCCGACGTGGACTTCGACATCATCGCCGTCACCGGAACCGGTCACGAGCCGCTCGCCTGGGAGCTGCCCGCCAACGTCCGGTCCGTCACCACCGCACCGCTGTGGGGCCCGGCCGCCGAGGCCAGGGCGCCGCGCGGCAGCGAGATGCGGCGCTTCCTCAACGCGTACGAGCGCTTCCTGCACTCCATCCTCGACCCGGTCTACACCACCCACTTCGGCACCGAGCTGTACGGCTTCGCCGACCTCGCCCGGCGCGGACTGCTCAGCCCCGCGCTGCGCAGCGAGCGGGCCCTGCGCACCCTCCAGCACGTCTGGACCCGCGACTACCTCCCCACCGCCGTCTCCCGGCCCACCCTCCACGACGCCCTGAACGCCACCGACCTCCTGGAGCACGCGCTGCGCCCGCTGTCGGTCGAGCCGCCGACGGACGGCGTCGCCCACGCGGCCAGCGGCGGCCTGGCCACGCTCCCCGGGCTGATCGCCGCCCAGCAGTACGGCGTACCGTTCCTGCTCACCGAGCACGGCATCTACCTGCGCGAGCGCTACCTCGGCTACCGCACCGGCCCGTACCGCTGGCCGGTCAAGGCGCTGCTGCTCGGCTTCTACCGGATGCTCGCCGAGGAGAGCTACCGGCAGGCCGCCCTCGTCACCCCCGGCAACCGGTACAACCGGCGCTGGGAGGAGCGCGGCGGCACCCCGTCGGAGAACATCCGGACCGTCTACAACGGCGTGGACCCGGCGGCCTTCCCGCCCGCCGGACCCGAGCCGCAGACCCCGACCCTCAGCTGGGCCGGCCGGGTCGACCCGATCAAGGACCTGGAGACGCTGATCCGCGCCTTCGCCATCGTCCAGCGGGAGATCCCCGAGGCGCGACTGCGGCTCTTCGGTGGCACTCCCAAGGGCGGCGAGGCGTACCGGGACGGCTGCATAGCCCTGGCCGCCGAGCTCGGCATCGCCGACTCGGTGGCCTTCGAAGGCCGCGTCGCCGACATCACCGACGCGTACGCGGCGGGCAACGTGGTCATGCTCTCCAGCATCAGCGAGGGCTTCCCGTTCACCCTCATCGAGGCGATGTCCTGCGGCCGCGCGACCGTCTCGACGGACGTCGGCGGCGTGCGCGAGGCCGTCGGAGACACCGGCCTGGTCGTCCCGCCGCGCGAGCCCGAGCCGATGGCCGCCGCCGCGATCGAGCTGCTGCGCGACGCCGAGCGGCGCGGGCGGCTCGGCGAGCAGGCCCGGCTGCGGGTCATCGAGCAGTTCACGCTGCGCCAGAACATCGACGGCTTCCGGGGCATCTACACCGAGCTCCTCGGCACCGCCCGCTGGATGCCCGAGGGCGTGGTGGCCGTCGGCGACGACGTCCCGACCGACTGGGACCAGCAGCTCGCCGTCGCCCGGCCCCAGCCGAGCGAGGTGGGGGCGTGAACGAGCACAGCGAGAGAACCATCAAGAGGTGCGCGTTCCGCGAAGCGGCCGCCGAGTGCAGCGAGGTGGGCGCATGAGCGGTCCCATTCGCCTCGTTCCGGACGAGGCCGGCGCCGACCGGACGATGCAGCTGCGCACGCTCCCGCGGGGGCGCCGCCGCCCGGTCCTGCCGGCCCAGCCGGCGCCCGAGGAGGAGCTCGGCCTCTCCGCGGACCCGCTGGACGAACTCGCAGAGCGGCTGCGCGACGTCTGCGCCGACGCCGTCCACCCCTTCGAGATCGCGGCCTTCCTGGAGTCCGACGGCCTCTCCGACGAGCAGGCCGCGCTCCTGTACGGCCGCCCCGACGCCTTCACCGTCGCCGAGGAGCTGTTCGAGAAGGTCGAGCGCCGCTACCCCGGCCCGAGCTCCGAGTTCGCCAACCCCTGGCGGGCCGACCCCTGGCGCTGCGTCGTGCGCGGCCTGGTGTTCGCCCTGCCCGGGCTCGGCTACCTGCTCGGCGCCAACCTGTTCGCGGCCACCCGGATGCGCTTCGGCCTGCCCTCGGGCATGCTCGCGCTGACCGTCGCCACCGTCGCCAGCTGGGCCTTCAACCAGGCGCTCGCGCACCGCGCGTACCGCTGGCTCAGCCGGTTGCGGCGCCGGGACTCCGCGGTCTGCCTGAGCATCGGCGCACCGATCGGCGCGCTGATCGCCTCCGCCGCGGCGTACGTCGTCGGCGGGCCGCTCGCCTCCCTGCTGTTCGCCGCCGGGCAGTCCGCCTACCTGGGCGCGGCGACCGTGCTGCTGGTGCTCGGGCGGGAGAAGTTCCTGCTGCTGGCGCTGGCACCGGCCTCGATCGGCGCGGGCGTGGTGCTCGCGGTGGACGTCCCGCAGGTCGTCCGGACGGTGGTCCTGCTGAGCTCGCTCGTGCTGGCCGTCGGCCTGGCGGTCCGCGAGCTCGTCAACTGCATCCGCGGTGACAAGGAGGCCAAGGACGCCGCCGCGGCCAGGCTGCAGCTCCGTCAGGAGATCCCGCACCTGCTGTTCGGCCTGGCCTGCGGCACCCTCACCCTGATCGCCGGCCTCGGCGTGACCATCCACCAGGCGGTCGAGACCGGCGCCGCGCGGGGCGCCCACACCGCCCCCACCGGCCCGGCCATGATCGCCCTGACGCTCAGCCTCGGCCTCGCCGAGTGGCTGCTCTTCCGCTACCGGGCGATGGCCGTCGCCGCGCTGCGGGTCAGCCACACCTCCGGCGAGTTCGTCCGCCGCACCGGCGGGGTGCTGCTCGGCTGCCTCTTCATCTACCTCACCACCGTGGCCGCGCTGGACGCCGCCGCGACCGTGCTGTGGCCCGGCGCCCCCGCGCTCGGCGTCCCGCAGCTCGGCGCGCTGCTGCTCCTCGGCGGCTCGCTCTGGCTGGCGCTGCTGCTGAACGCCTTCGGGCTCAGCTGGAGCACCGCCCTCATCTGTCTGGCCGCCGCGGGTGCCGAGAGCGCCGGGCTGCTGACCGGTGCGGATCCGACCCTCCTGCAGCTGATCGGCTGCGGGACGGCCGCCTTCGTCCTCACCGCCATCGCCGGGCCCGTGCTCGGCCGCACCACCCAGCACCGCTGAACACCACCGAAGAACACGCACGACCGAACCACGTGCCCGGCCGGACGCACACCGCAGCGCCGGCCGACAACACCACCGGCCGGACCGCGACAGGCCCGGCCGCTCCCCCGAGAAGCAGAAAGCGAATCACGCATGAGCAGCGTCGCCGTCACCGGAGCCGAGGGTTTCATCGGCTCCCACCTCGTCGAGACCCTGGTCGCCGACGGGCACCAGGTCCGCGCGATGGTCCAGTACAACTCCTTCTCCTCGTTCGGCTGGCTGGAGACCCTGCCGAAGGACGTGCTGGACTCGGTCGAGATCATCCTGGGCGACGTCCGGGACCCGGGTTCGGTCATCGACCTGGTCAAGAACACCGAGACCGTCTACCACCTGGCCGCCCTGATCGCGATCCCGTACTCCTACCGGGCCCCGCACTCGTACGTCGACACCAACGTCACCGGCACCCTGAACGTGCTGGAGGCGGTGCGCCACCTGGGCATCCAGCGCCTGGTGCACACCTCGACCAGCGAGACCTACGGCACCGCGCAGACCGTGCCGATCACCGAGGAGCACCCGATCAACACCCAGTCCCCGTACGCCGCCTCCAAGGCGGGCGGGGACCGGCTGGCCGACAGCTACTACGCCAGCTTCGAGACCCCGGTCGTCACCCTGCGCCCGTTCAACACCTTCGGCCCGCGCCAGTCGATGCGCGCCGTCATCCCGACCGTGATCGCCCAGGTCGCCGCCGGCCAGACCGAGATCACCCTCGGCGACCTGCGCCCGACCCGCGACTTCATGTTCGTCAAGGACACCGCGAACGCCTTCCGCACCGTCGGCACCGCGCCCGCCGAGGCCGTGGTCGGCCGGACCTTCAACGCCGGCACCGGCGGCGAGATCTCGGTGGGCGACCTGGTCACCCTGGTCGGCAAGCTGATGGGCGTCGACCTCGTGGTCAAGGAGGACGAGCAGCGCATCCGTCCGACCAACTCCGAGGTCATGCGCCTGGTCGCGGACGCCACCAAGCTGCGCGAGGCGACCGGCTGGGCGCCCGGCTTCAGCCTGGAGCAGGGCCTGGAGCAGACCATCGAGTTCTTCCAGGACCCGGCCAACCTGGCCCGCTACAAGACCGACATCTACAACGTCTGACCCGCCGCACCGATCCAGCCATCTCTGGTTCTCAAGGCTCGTGTCCTGCACATACCTTCCGTGGGGGAAACACCATGCATGCAGTGATCCTGGCCGGCGGTAAGGGCGTCCGTCTCCGCCCGTACACCACCGCGCTCCCCAAGCCGCTCGTCCCGATCGGCGACCAGCACGCGATCCTGGAGATCGTGATGCGCCAGCTCGCCGCCGCGGGCTTCAAGACCGTCACCCTGGCCATCGGCCACCTCGGCCACATCATCCGCGCGTACGTCGGCAACGGCTCCCAGTGGGGCCTGCGCGTCGGCTACGC
>NZ_JBHWGV010000068.1:0-11136 GCF_042732955.1 Kitasatospora sp. NPDC059747
CACCACGGCGGTGGTGACCGGTACACCAGCGGGCAGGCCCTCCAGCGTCGCGACCAGTGCGGGGCCGTGCGACTCCCCCGCCGTCAGCCAGCGCAGCCCGGTCAACGTCGTTCTCCTTCCAGAGGTGCCGGGAACAGCCGGCGCAGTTCGGTGTGGAAGCCGGGAAAGGTCTTGGTCACGCACGAGGGGTCGTCGAGTTCGATCCCGGGCGCGCGCAGCCCGAGGACGGAGAACGCCATCGCGATCCGGTGGTCGCGGTGGCACCTGATCCGGGCCGGCCGGACCGGCCCCGGATGCACGGTGATCCGGTCCTGGGCCGTCTCGACCGTCACGCCGCAGGCGGCCAGGTTCCCGGCGACCGCCTCGATCCGGTCCGACTCCTTGAGGCGCGCGTGCGCGATGCCGCGGATCGTGATCGGCGCGTCGGCCAGCGGCGCGATCGCGGCCAGCGTCATGAAGGTGTCCGAGATCGCGCCCATGTCGACCTCGAAGCCGCCGCGCAGCCGCCCGCTACCGGTGACCGTCGTCGCGTCCGCGCCGACCTCGACCCGGGCGCCCGCGGTGCGCAGCACCTCGACGAAGCCGAGGTCGCCCTGGAGGCTGTCGCGGCCCAGGCCCGGGACGGTGACCGCGCGCCCGGTGACCGCGGCGGCGGCGAAGACGTACGAGGCCGTCGAGGCGTCCGGTTCGATCGCCAGGTCGGTCGCGGTGTAGCCGCCGGTGCCGATCCCGATGACCCCGGGGGCCTCCTCGGTCACCCGGGCGCCGAAGCGGCGCATCAGCGCGATGGTCATGTCGATGTACGGCCGGCTGACCAGGTCCCGCACGGTCACGGTCAGCGGGGTGTCCAGCAGCGGCGCCGCCATCAGCAGACCGCTCAGGAACTGGCTGCTGTGCCGACCGTCCACGGCGAGCTCACCGCCGCGCAGCCCGTCGGCGTCCACCAGCAGCGGCAGTCCGCCGCTTCCGGCGGCGCGGACGTCCGCGCCGAGGCGTCGCAGGGCGTCGGCCAGCGGGCGCAGCGGGCGGGCGCGCAACTGGTCGGAGCCGTCGAAGAGGTAGCGGCCCCGGCCGGTCGCGGCGAACGGGGGCAGGAACCGGGCGGCGGTCCCGGCGTCGGCGCACCGGATCGTGGCGCCGCCGGACGGGCCCCCGCCGATCCCGGTGACCCGCCATTCGCCGTCCTGCGGGCCGGTTGCGACGGGCACGCCCAGGTCGGTCAGCGCGGTCCGGAAGGCGAGCGTGTCGTCGCTGGTCAGCGGTGCCCGCAGCTGGCTGGTGCCGGTGGCGGCCGCGGCGAGCAGCAGGGCCCGGTTGGTGATGCTCTTGGAGCCCGGGATCCGGGCGGCGAGCGCGGGGCCGGCGGGAGCCGTCACCGGTGCACCCCCCGGGCCGGTCCGGTCAGCGGTCGCACGAGCGCACCACCTCGGTCAGCAGGCCGGCGACGATGCGCACGCCGTCCCGGGTGAGCACCGACTCGGCGTGGAACTGCATCGACGCGAAGCCCCGGCCCCGCAGCGCGTGCACCTCGCCGGTGGCGCCGTCCCGGCTGAGCTCGACGACGCCGAACTCGGGGTGCGTGATCTTGTCCTCGTCACTCCGCGCGGCGAACGTGTTGTAGAAGCCGACCCGCTCGCGCGCGCCGAACAGGTCGATCTCCGTCTGGACGCCCTGGTTGGGCACGTCCCGCCGGGCCAGTTCGAGGCCGAGCAGCGTGGACAGCACCTGGTGGCTGAGGCAGACCGCGAGGAACGGCCGCTGCTCCCGCAGGAGCCGGGAGACCGCGGCCCGCAGGTGGGCGATCTTGGGGTGGCCGGTGTCCCGCGGGTCGCCGGGGCCCGGGCCCATCACGACCAGGTCGTGGTCGTCGACGTCGTACGGCTCGTCGAACCGCCGGACCGTCACCTCCAGGCCCATGGAGGCGAGTTGGTGGCCGATCATCGAGGTGAAGGTGTCCTCGGCGTCCACGATCAGCACGCTGCGGCCGGCCAGCTCCGCGACCCCGTCCGCCCCGTCCGCGCTCTCCCGCAGCCAGAAGTCGGCGATGCCGGTGTTGCGCTGCTCCAGCGCCTCGCGGACCCGGGGGTGATCGGCGAACCGGCCGGTGCCGCCGGCTTCGAGCGCGGCCAGCAGCCCGGCCGCCTTGGCCCGGGTCTCGGCGACCTCGCTCTGCGGGTCGGAGTGCCGCACCAGGGTCGCGCCGACCCCGATCCGCACCAGGCCGCCGCGGTCGATGTCGGCGGTGCGGATCAGGATGGCCGAGTCCATGGTGCGGGCGCCGTCCTCGTCGTGGCCGATCAGCGCCATCACACCGCTGTAGTAGCCCCGGCCCTCGGGCTCGTACCGGCTGATCACCTTGCAGGCGCTCTCCAGCGGGCTGCCGGTGACGGTGGGGGCGAACATCGTCTCGCGCAGGATGTCCCGGACGTCGTGGGAGGTCCTGCCCTCGATGAAGTACTCGGTGTGCGCGAGCCGGGCCATCTCCTTGAGGTGGGGGCCGACGACGCGGCCGCCCCGCTCGCAGATCCGGGCCATCATCTTCAGCTCTTCGTCGACCACCATGTAGAGCTCGTCGGCCTCCTTCCGGTCCGCGAGGAAGGCCATGACGCCCGCCAGGTCGGGGCCGGCCGCCGGATACCGGTAGGTGCCGCTGATCGGGTTCATCACGGCGGTGCCGTCGCGCAGGCTGACGTGCCGCTCCGGGCTGGCGCCGACGAAGGTGCGGTCGCCGGCCCGGACCAGGAAGGTCCAGTAGGCGCCGGACTCGCGCTCCACCAGGCGCCGGAAGAACGACAGGGCGCTGCGCGGCGTGTAGTCGGTGATCTCGGCGACGAACGAGCGCTTGATGACGAAGTTCGCGCCCTCGCCGTTGCCGATCTCCCGGTCGATGACCCGGCGCACGGTGGCCGCGTACGTCTCGTCGTCCACGTCGAAGCGGCCGCCGGCCAGGGTGATCGGGTCGTTCGGCAGCCTGCGCAGCACGTGGGCGAGCGGCAGGGCGGCCTGCTCGGCGACCGCGAGCGTGATCAGCGGCGCGCCGTCGTCGACGCCGGCGAAGCCGCGTTCGGTGATCTGCCGGTACGGGACGACGGCCAGCACCTCGTGCCGGGCACCCCCGTGCGCGGCGGCGGACCCCGGTGCGTCCGGCACGGGGATCCCGGCGAGCGTGTCCACCGCGGACGCCTCGCCGAGCAGCACCTCGATCACGTCCGGCCCGGCCGCCTCGGGGCGGTACAGCAGGGCGTAGGCACCGGGGGCCCCGGTGAGCACCCGGTCCAGCAGGTCCGCCCCCATCGGGCTCTCCTCCCGTTCTGCCGGCCGGCTCACCGGGCCGCCCCCACGGACGGGGCGAGCCCGGCGAGCACGGACTTGGTCGAGGTGACCACCGCGCAGCGCTCCGCCGCGTAGGTGAGCGCCAGCCGGTGGTAGGCCTCCGAGAAATCGGCCACCGCGTCGGCGACCAGGAAGGTCTGGATGTCGTTGGTGAAGGCCTCCACGGCCGTCATCAGCACTCCGACGTGGGCGTACACGCCGCAGACGACGAGCTGGTCCCGGCCGTGGGCGCGCATCCGCTCCAGCAGGTCCGACTTGTGGAACGCGCTGTAGCGCCACTTGGTGAACACCCAGTCGGACGGCCCGGGTCCGAGCGGGTCGACGACCTGCCGGTCCTCCGGCGACACCTCCATGCCGGGCCCCCAGAAGTCCTTGAGGAGGCCGCGCTGCTCGGCGGTCATGCCGCCCGGCTGCGCCGTGTAGGCGACCGGGGCGCCGAGCGCCGCGAACTCCTCGCGCAGCAGCGCGGTGTTCTGCACCAGGGGCCGCCCGGGGGATTCGCTCGCCGGGAACGGCCGCAGGAAGTAGCGCTGCATGTCGTGGATCAGCAGGACCGCCCGGTCGGGGTCGACCGTCCAGCGCGCGGTGTTGGCCGGCAGGTCGCTCTCGGAGGGCATCGGGTAGGGGTCGATGGACGGAAGGCCCGCCATGGTCGTCCTTTCACTGGGCAGCCCGCTGCTTGGGGAGGCTGCGTGGGGGCTTGGGGGGTGGCCGGGCGTCAGCCGAGCCAGGCGGACACGACCGAGACGGCCTGGCGCGGGTTCAGCCGCGGGTCGCAGAAGCTCGTGTACTTGCCGCCGACCTCGTGGAGCCGGTCCCGGTCGGCGACGCACTCGGTGACCTCGTCCGGCGTCGTCTCCAGGTGGATGCCGCCCGCCGTGCCGCCCGCGCACGTGACGGCCCGGTGGAAGTCCACGACCTCCTTGACGACCGTCGTCACCAGCCGCGTCTTGAGCCCCCCGGGGCCGCTGACGGTGTTGCCGTGCATCGGGTCGGTGAGCCAGACGACCGGGTGGCCGGCCAGGCGGACGGCCCTGACCAGGTCGGGGAGCCGCTCGCCCACCGTGTCCGCGCCCATCCGGGCGATCAGCGTGAGGCGGCCCGGGGTCCGCTCCGGGTCGAGCTTCGCGCACAGGGCCAGCAGCTCGTCGGCGGTCATGGTCGGACCGACCTTGCAGGCGACCGGGTTCGCCACGGCCGCGAGCATCGCGACGTGGGCGCCGTCCACCTGCCGGGTGCGCTCGCCGATCCACGGCCAGTGGGTGGAGCCGAGGAGCAGCCGGCCGTCCGGCTGGGTGCGCAGCATGGGCAGCTCGTAGTCGAGCAGCAGCGCCTCGTGGCTGGTCCACGCCGGGGTGTCCGGCCGGGTGCGCCGGTCCCGGCCGTTCCAGCCCAGCAGCCCGACGACCTCGCGCGCGGACTGGTAGCCGGTCAGCATCCGCTTCGGGTCCGGCCGCCGCAGTTCGGCGTCCGGTTCCGGCGAGTTGACCATGTGGCCCCGGTAGACCGGGAGTTCGACGTCGCCGACGGTCTCGGTCGGCTTCGAGCGGGGCTTGGCGTACTGGCCGGCCAGCCGGCCCACCCGCAGGACCGGCTTGTGCGAGGTCATCCTCATGACACCCGCCAGCACCTCCAACAGGCCCGCCTTGCGGGCGACATCGCCCGGCGTGGCCTCCGCCCAGTCCTCGGCGCAGTCGCCGGACTGGATGATCTGTATTCGGCCGACCGCCGCCTCGGCGAGCAGCGTCCGGAGGACGTCGGTGTCCTCGACGGTGACGAGCGGTGGCAGCGAGGCGAGTTCGGCCCTGACCGGGCCGAGTTCCGGGTGGCCAGCCCAGTCCGGCTGCTGGACCACGGGCAACGAGCGGAGGAATTCGTCGACACTGGGCACCTGATACCTCCAAGGAGAGGGGAAACCGCTCGTTCGGCATCTCCGGAGCGGCTGCGCCCCGACTCTCCGGGAGACGACGGGCCGTCCGGAAGCCGCGGACCCGGACTCCGTCACATGGCAACGGACTTCGTCCCGACTTGACGGAGTCCCGCGGCCGGCGTTGCGGACCGGGCACCGCCCGAACAGAGTCCAGTGCGGCGGTCCCCGAACGGCCGCCGGAATTCCCCGATCCCCGTGGAGGTCACCGATGTCCGAGGCCGAGCAGCCGCCGGCGTTCCGCAACGACGACGAGATCCGCCGGCACAACCGGTCGATCGTCGAGCAGTACATGAACACCCGCGGCGAGGACCGCCTCAAGCGGCACCTGCTGTTCACCGAGGACGGCTGCGGCGGACTGTGGACCACCGACACCGGCGAGCCGATCGTCACCCACGGCCGGGACCGGCTGGGCGAGCACGCGGTGTGGTCGCTGCAGTGCTTCCCGGACTGGGTGTGGACCAACATCGAGATCTTCGAGACCCAGGACCCGAACCGCTTCTGGGTCGAGTGCGACGGCGAGGGGAAGATCCTGTTCCCCGGCTATCCGGAGGGCCACTACCGCAACCACTTCATCCACTCGTTCGAGTTCGAGAACGGGAAGATCAAGCGGGAGCGGGAGTTCATGAACCCGAACCAGCAGCTGCGCGCGCTCGGAATCCCGGTGCCGGCCGTCCGGCGCGAGGGAATCCCCACCTGAGCCGGCCGGGAACGGCCGGAGGAAGCGGACCCATGAAGGCCGACATCGCCTGGTGGGAGCTGGACGGCTCCCCGCAGACCATCGAGTCGCTCGCCGAGCACCTGCGGGACGGCGCCGTGCAACCGTGGGCCGACGTGCCCGGGCTGCGCGTGAAGTTCTGGATCGCCGACCGGGAGAACAACCGCTGGGGCGCGGTCATGGTCTGGGAGACGGACCGGCCCGCGGACCGGCCGCTGCCGCCGAACCGCGCGGCCGAGCTGATCGGCGGCCCACCCACCCACCGGATGCGGTTCGACGTCGAGGCCGTCGCCGAGGGCGTCCACTCCCTTCCGGTGCTGCACGGCCTCGGCACCGCCCTGACGCCCTGACGGGATCCGTCAGGGATCCGTCAGGGATCCGTCAGGGATCCACTGCACCACCTCTCCAGGAGACCCCTTGCACGACTACATCGTTGTGGACGCCTTCTCCCGCAAGCCGCTGGAGGGCAATCCGGTGGCCGTCTTCTTCGACGCCGCGGACCTGCCGGCGGAGCGGATGCAACAGATCGCGAAGGAGATGAACCTCTCCGAGTGCACCTTCGTGCTCCCGGCCGAGCAGGGCGGCGACGCACGCATCCGGATCTTCACCCCGGTCAACGAACTCCCGTTCGCCGGGCACCCCATGCTGGGCACCTCGGTCGCCCTCGGCCGGACGTGGAAGGCCGACCGGCTGCGGCTGGAGACCGCCATGGGCGTCATCCCGTTCGAGCTCGACCACGGCGAGGACTCCAGCTCCTCCCGGATGCAGCAGCCGATCCCCACCTGGGAGCCGTACGAGCACGCGGAGGAGCTGCTCGCGGCGCTCGGCGTGACGGATCCGGTCACCCCGGTGGTGGCGTACCGCAACGGCCCGCGTCACGTGTTCGTCGGCCTGGAGAGCGTCGAGGCGCTCTCGGCGCTGCGCCCGGACCACCGCGCGCTCACGCGGTTCCCCGACATGGCCGCCAACTGCTTCGCCGGCTCGGGCACCGCGTGGCGCACCCGCATGTTCTCGCCCGCCTACGGCGTGGTCGAGGACGCGGCGACCGGCTCGGCGGCCGGCCCGCTCGCCATCCACCTGGCCCGGTTCGGGCTCGCCGCGTACGGGCAGGAACTGGAGATCCTCCAGGGGGTCGAGATGGGCCGCCCCTCGCTCATGCTCGCGCACGCCGAGGGCGACGGCGACCGGCCCCGCGTTGTCCACGTCGGCGGCCACGGCACCGTCGTCGCCCGCGGCACCATCTACGTCTAGGAGATTCCGGTGAGCACCACCGCCAACCACACCGCGACCGGCAACTCCAGCAGGTTCGAGTCGCTCAGCGGGGAGACCGACCTCCCCTTCCCCGAGTACGACGCCCCGCCGGCCGAGCCGATCGGGCTGCTGCAGTCCTGGCTGGCGCGGGCCGCCGAGCGCGGCGTCCGGGAGCCCCGGGCACTCGCCCTGGCCACCGCCGACGCCAAGGGCCGCCCCTCCACCCGGATCATCGCGATCAGCCGGGTGACCGAGCGGGGCCTGGTCTTCCTGAGCCACACCAGCAGCCAGAAGGGCCGGGAGATCGCCGAGACCGGCTGGGCGTCGGGCCTGCTGTACTGGCGGGAGACGGCGCAGCAGGTGTCCGTCTCCGGGCCGGTCGAACGGCTCGACGACGCCGAGTCCGACGCGATGTGGTCGGCCCGGCCGGTGCCGATGCACGCGATGTCCACGGCCGCCCACCAGAGCGACCCGCTGGCCGACGTGGCCGCGTTGCGGGCCGAGGCCGAGCGGCTGGAGGCCACCGGCACCCCGCTGCCGCGGCCCGAGCGCTTCGTCGGCTACCTGCTGACGCCCGCCGCGATCGAGTTCTGGGCCGCCAGTTCCGACCGGCTGCACCGCCGGCTCCGCTACGACCGCCAGGACGACCTGAGCTGGACCACCACCAAGCTGCAGCCGTGAGCTGACGGAAGGCGCGAGAAGGAGAGGGCCGGGACATGGACGTGATCATCATCGGAGGCGGGATCGGTGGCCTGACCACCGCGCTCAGCCTCCACGCGGCGGGCATCCGCGCGACCGTGCTGGAGCGGACCCGGGAGATCCGTCCGCTCGGCGTGGGCATCAACGTGCAGCCGCACGCGGTGCGGGAGTTGACGGAGCTGGGGCTCGGCGACGAACTCGCCGCGCTCGGCGTGCCCACCGCCGACATGGTCTGGGTCGACGGCAGCGGCGAGGCCCAGCACCGGGAGGACCGCGGACTCGCCCGGGGCTACCGGTGGCCGCAGTACTCGATCCACCGCGGCGAGCTCCAGCTGATGCTGCTCGACGCGGTCCGGGCACGGCTGGGCGCCGACGCGGTCCGGACCGGCACGACGTTCGAGGCCGTCGAGCAGATCCCGGACGGCGTGCGGGTCCGGGTGACCGACCGGACGACCGGGGAGCCCGGCCTGCTCGGCGCCGACCTGCTCGTCGGGGCGGACGGGCTGCACTCCGCCGTGCGGGCCCGGCTCCACCCCGGCGAAGGGCCGCTGCACTGGTCCGGCGTCATGATGTGGCGCGGCGTGACGCCGACCGAGCCGTTCCTCACCGGCCGGACGATGATCCACGCCGACGCCGGCCGCGGCGCCCGGCTGATCGCGTACCCGATCGGCCCGGCCGCCGCGGAGCAGGGCCGGTCGCTGACCAACTGGGTGTGCATGGTCTCGGTGGCCGAACCGCAGCCGCTCGGCGGCGACGCGCGGTGGAACCGGGCGGGCGAACTGGAGGACTTCCTCCCGCACTTCGCCGACTGGGACCTCGGCTGGCTGGACGTGCCGGCCCTGCTGAGCGGCAGCACCGGCATCCTGGAGTACCCGATGGTCGACCGCGACCCGCTCGACCGGTGGGGCGAGGGACGGGTGACGCTGCTGGGCGACGCCGCGCACCCGATGTACCCCGTCGGCGCGAACGGCGCCTCACAGGCCATCGTCGACGCCCGCGTCCTCGCCTACCGGCTCGCGACGACCGAGGACCCCGTGGCCGCGCTGCGCGGCTACGAGGACGAGCGGCGCGAGGCCACGACCGCCGTCGTGCTCGCGAACCGGCGGATGGACCGGTCGAAGCCGAGGAACCCGGGCGACGCCGCGGGCGGCGCGCCCGCCAAGGGCGTCTACACCACCATCGCCAAGACGTACGGCCGGGCCACCGGCGACGACGCGGCCGAACTCAACACCCGGGCCTCGCTGAACCCGCCGGTGCGGGCATCCGCCGGCGGGGCCCGCACCGAAGGACGAGAGGAAGCGACGACATGAGCGTCAACCCCGTGGACGTGACCGCGACGTACTACGCGGCCTGGAAGGCCAAGGACTACGACACCCTGCGCTCGGTGCTGGCCGACGACATCGAGTTCACCGGCCCGTTCGGCAACGCCAGCGGCGGCGACGACCTCCGGGAGAAGATCGAGAAGGCGCCGGGCTCCTTCACCGACATCGTCATCCGGAAGGTCTTCAGCGACGGCCCCGACGTCGTCACGTGGTTCGAGATGCACACCAGCTTCGCGCCCCCGGTCCAGGTCGCCGCCTGGAGCCACGTCGTGGACGGGAAGATCACGCGCCACCAGGCCGCCCTGGACCCGCGGGCACTGCTCGGGCTCGGACAGGAGTAGTCCGGCCACACCACTGCGCGCGACCGCCGGGCGAAGCGGTGGCCGGGTCCGCCCGCCACCCGGCCCGGCGGTCGCGCGCAGTGCCGGGACACCCGCCCGCCGGCGCTACGGGGTGGCCCCTGCACCTGGCCCGCACCACCCGCCCCGGGCCACCCTGGAGGGGCTTAAGCAAGCCTCAAGGGCAGTGCATAGAGGGGGATTCTGTGAACGCTGCTGGCAATATCAGGGCTGTCCGGCACCGACGTACCGCCCCGTTCCGACTCGGCTCGGTGCGACCGGTGTCCGACGGCGAGCTCCTCCTGAAGGACCTGAGCACCACCCTCTTCGCGTCGCTTCCGCGAAGGGACCAACGGCGCAAGGGGGAACAGTACCTCCGTGGACTGCTGGCCGCGCAGGGCCGCAGGTCGATCAGGAACATCGCGGCCTGCCTCGGGGACCCGGCGCTCGACCAGAGCCTGCACCACTTCATCTGCAGTTCCACCTGGGACTGGATGCCGATGCGCGAGGCGCTCGCGGACTGGCTCGAACCGAACGTCCGGCCGCAGGCCTGGGTGGTGCGCCAACTGTCGATCCCGAAGTCGGGACGGCACTCCGTGGGCGTGGGCCGGGGCTTCGACCACCACCTGGACCAGGAGTTCCACGGACAGCGGGCGTTCGGCCTGTGGGCCGCCTCGGAGCGGGCCAGCGCCCCGGTCAACTGGCGGCTGCTGTGCGCGGACCGGCCGACGACGGACGGCGGCGGCCCGAGCCCGTCCGCGCAGCCCCGGCGGATCGGGGAACCGCGGTACGGGGAGACCACCGACGACTGCGCCACCGCCGTGGCACTGGACTTCGCCCGGCTCCACGACGCCGCCCGGCGTCCGGTCGTGCTCGACGTACCGGTCGAGGACCCGGCCGGCGTGATCCGGCGCTTCGACCGGGCCGGCGTGCGCGCGCTCGTCCGCGTCGCCGGCACCGAGCGGCTCTCCGTCGAGGACCCGACCCTGCCCGGCCACGGCCTCGGAGCGCTGGAAGCGCGACGGATCCTCGACTCGGCCGGGGGACTTCGCCGGCTCGTCGGCTGGCCCGACCCGACGGCGCCGTCCGGCGTGCGGCGGGCCTCGGCGGCCGCGGTGCGGGTGGGCCTGCCGGGCGCGGACCCCGGCCTGCCCGGCGGGCGCGACAGCGGGCTCGTCCTGGTCGGGGAGTGGGACGACCCGCGGCGCCGGCCCACCGGGCTGTGGCTCGGCAACCTGGCCGGGGCGCCCGCGAGCACGCTGCTGCGGCTGACGAAGCTGGCCGACCGGGTCGGGCGCGACCTGGCCGGCTTCGGGGACCGGGCCGGCCTGCGGGACTTCGAGGGGCGCTCGCTGCGGGGCTGGCACTGCCACAGCACGCTGGCGTCCGCGGCGCACGCCGTGGAGGTGCTGATGGCGGCCCACGGCGAGACCGAGGACCACGCCCCCAAGATCCCCGCCTGAAACGCCCGGCCGGGGGGGGGGGGGTCGGGCCCGACCCCACCGACCGGCTCGCCCACCCCCCCCCACCAACAGACGACAGACTAGA
>NZ_JBHWGV010000068.1:11146-44358 GCF_042732955.1 Kitasatospora sp. NPDC059747
CGGCCGGACGCCTCCCGGCCGCCGGCCGGACCCCCGCCCCCGCTACGGCGCCAGCACGGTGTCCCGCTGCCGCCACAGGACCTCCCGGGCCCTCAGCAGGCGCAGCGCGAGCTGGACTTCGAGCGTGCGTCCGGGCTGCTGCCAGGCGGGGCCCAGGAGTTCGGTGATCCGGTCCAGGCGGCGGGCCACCGTGTTGGGGTGGACGTGCAGGTCCTCGGCCGCCCGGGTGGGACTGCCGCCCGAGGCGAAGTAGGCCTCCAGGGTGGCGATCAGACTGGTCGCGCGCTCGGTGTCGTGCTCCAGCAGCGGGCCGAGGAGCGAGGCCACGAACCCCTCGACGTCGTGGTCGTCGGAGAGCAGCAGCCCCAGGAAGCCGAGGTCGGCCATCGCCGCGGCGCTCCCCGTGCCGTCCAGCGCCGTCAGCGCGTCCAGGCAGCGCACCGCCTCCTGGTGCACCCTGGCGACCGACGCGAGCCCGGTGGCCGGACCGGCCGCGCCGACGGTGACGGGCTGCCGCAGCAGTGGGGAAAGCTCCTTGGAGACCGAACGGGCGGCGGCCGAGGCGTCCGTACCGGGCAGCAGCAGCACGACGCAGCCGTCGCGCACCGTCTTGAGCCCGGACCGCCGGTACGCGTACGACGCGGCCCACACCGCGGCCTTCCCGTGCTCGCCGCCCTCCGGCCGGGCCACCACGACGACATGCGGGCCTTCCGGGTCGATCCCGAACTGTCCTGCCTGATAGACGAGTTGACTCGAAGGCTGGAGGGGTGTCGCGAGCAGGACGTCGAAGAACTCGTCCCGTCCCGGCCCGGCCGTCGCGGGCACGCTGCGCTGCCCCACGAGTTGCAGCGCGACCGCCCGTCCGACGAAGGCGAGGAAGCTCTCCTCGTCGGGGCCGAGCGGTCGCGCGAACCGGGCCACCACCACCCCCAGGTCCTCGACGCCGGCACCGACCGGGGCCACCCAGACGTCCTGCGCCGGGCTCACCGGGGCCCTCGCCGCGTGCGCCTCCAGGGCCGCCCGGCCGGTCAGCACCTCCGCGAGGCCGGGTACCTCCCCGGTGGAGGAGAGCACCTGCCCGTGCGCGTCACCGACCGCGAGCGTGGCGCCCAGCGCCTCCCCGGCCGTCCTGGCGACCACGTGCAGGTCGCAGCCGTTCAGCACCTGGTCGGCCAGCCGGATCCGGGCGTCGGCCAGCTCACGGGTCCGCGCGATCGTGTCGCGCGCGCGGGCGCCCGCCGACTCCAGCTCCGCGATCTCCAGCCGCGTGCGGTCCAGCAGCCTGGCCCGCTCCAGCGCCACCGCCGCGAAGTCCGCCAGGGAGCGCATCAGGCTGATCTCGTCGGGCGTGAAGTGCCGCACGACGCGGTCGGCGCCGTAGAGGGCACCGATGGAGTCCGCCCCCACCTGGATCGGCACCGCGATCACCGCGCGCAGCCCTTCGGCGCGGACCACCTCGTCGATCTGCTCGCTGTGCGGGATCCGGTCGTCGTTCAGGTAGTCCGGCGACCAGAACGCGCCGCCCTGCCCCTGCGCCATCTGGCCGAGGCCGTGGTGCTCCTCGACCACCAGGCCCACGTTGAGCGTCGTGGTCTGGCCCTCCGAGCAGTGGACGTACGACCCGCCCCGGGGCAGCGGCAGGCTGATGTAGGCCATGTCGAAGCCCAGCAGCCGACGGGTCCGGCTGGTGATGACCTTCAGCAGGGTGTCCGGGTCGTACGGGGCGGTCATGTCGTGGATCATGTCCACCAGGGCCGCCGTGGCCGCCTCCCGCTGCCGGCGCTGGTCGAGCGAGGCGTGGATCCTCAGCCCCAGCCGGACGGCCCGTTCGAGCTCCGCGCGCCGGCCCGGTGGCATCCCTTCCCCGCCCGGCTCCGCGGCGCGGTACAGCAACTCGTGGAAGCGGCCCAGCGGCGCCTCCGCGGCGAGCAGTTCGAGAATCGCCAGGGCAGGCGCGTCCACGAACCCGGAATCCAACGGCATGGTTCCCCCTCCACAGCCGGTGAAGATCATCTACACCGAGAGTAGGCGCCACGCAAGAGGGGGGTCAAGGCGCTGGCCTGCGATTTAACACGCCCGTAGTGACCGGGACACCGCACCGAACACGGCACGCTGTCACCCCGCCACCTTCCCGGAAGCGGCCGGCGGGGGAAACAATTCCAGGCGGGCACCGCGGGAGCGGTGCCCGCTCGCATGACAACGGGGGACATATGAATAGGCTCACGGACTACGGGCGTTCACTCGCCCGCAGCCGGGCCGCGCGGCTCCACGCCGACCGGCGCAACACCTTCACCCTGGCCGGGCGCGAATGGGACCTTTTGGACGAGGTGTTCGCGCCGCCTTTTTCGGTGTCGTCCGGGATCGCCCTGGAACTGCTCGGTCTGGGCGGGACGCCCGGAACATCCGGGGCACCCGAAACGTCCGGCCCCGGCTCGTTCCTGGAGGTCGGCTGCGGCACCGGCATCATCGCCGTGTCCGCCGCACTGGCGGGCTGCGAACGCGTGACGGCCCTGGACATCAGCGAACCGGCCGTCCGGAACACCGTGATGAACGCCGAACGGCACGGCGTGGCGGACCGGCTGACCGTCGTGCACAGCGACCTCTTCGAGAACGTTCCGGCCGGCCGGAGGTTCGACACCGTCTATTGGCACTCCAACCTCGTACTGGCCCCGCCGGAATACCGGCACAAAACGATCCACGAACGCGCCTACGTGGACCCCGGTTACCGGGACCACCGCAGATTCCTGGCCGACGCCCCGTCATTCCTGACCGAGAACGGGAGAATCCTGCTGCATTTCAGCAATCGCGGGAACACCGCCCGACTGAATGCGATCGCCGCCGAAAACGGCCGGGAAGTCCGTGAACTCCGCAGCCTCCGGGTGCACGAAGGGGACGACCTGGTCGAGCACGTTCTCCTGGAGATCTCCGTCGCCGAACCGTCATGAGAACTCTACTCGTCGATAATTACGACTCCTTCACCTTCAACCTCTACCACTGCTTGGCCCGGGTGAACGGCTCCGAGCCGGTGGTGATCCGCAACGACGACCCGTCCTGGCACCTGTCCCGGCTCTCCGGGTTCGACAACGTCGTACTCTCCCCCGGACCGGGCGATCCGGCCCGGGCGGCCGACTTCGGAATCTGCCGCGACATCGTCGAGCAGGGCGACATCCCGCTGCTGGGCATCTGCCTCGGCCACCAGGGGGCGGCGCTGCTGCACGGCGGCACCGTCACCCGCGCCCCGGAACCACGGCACGGCCGCACCTCGCCCGTCCTGCACGACGGCCGCGGTCTGTTCCACGGACTCCCGTCCCCGTTCGAGGCGGTGCGTTATCACTCGCTGACCGTGTCCGAACTGCCGGACGAAATGGAGGCCGTCGCCCGGACGCCCGACGGCGTGCTGATGGGACACCGGCACCGGCACCGGCCGATCTGGGGACTGCAGTTCCACCCCGAGTCGGTCCTCACCCGGTTCGGCCATGAACTACTCGCCAACTTCACCCGGCTGAGCCGGGAGTGGCACGCGGCCCGGGGCACGGCGGTCCGCCCGTCGCCACCTGCCCCCGCGCCGCGCCCGGCGGACCGGGCGGACCCGGCGGGCCGGGGCGGCGCCCGACGGCTCCGGGTCCTCGTGGACCGCCTCCGGACCGACTGGGTCGACGAGGTCGCGTTCCAGCGGCTCTTCGGCGCCGCCGACACCGCGTTCTGGCTGGACAGCAGCCGGCCGGACGGCGGCGCGGGCCGGTTCTCCGTCCTCGGGGACGCCTCCGGCCCGCTCGCGCGGATCGCCGAGGCCGACGTCCGGAGCCGGACCGTCACCGTGCGCTCCGCCACCGGCTCACGGACCGTCACCGGCGACTTCCTCGACTGGATCGACCGGGACCTCCGCGGCATCCGCACCGAACTCCCCCGCCTGCCCTTCGAGTTCGCGCTCGGCTGGGTGGGATACCTCGGGTACGAGCTGAAGGCCCAGTGCGGTGCCGGGGCGGCCCACCGGGCCGAGGACGCCGACGCCACCATGGTGTTCGCCGATCGCGCGGTCGTCCTGGACCACCTCACCCGCACCACCTACCTGCTGGCGCTGGCGGAGGACGAGGACGAGGCCCCGGCCAGGTCCTGGCTGGAGACCACCGCACGGGCCCTGGCCTCCGTGGCCGGCCGCCCGGCCGCGGACCCCGTCCCACCCGCTCCGCGGTCCGCCGTCCGGCTGCGCCACGACCGCGACGCCTACCTGCGGCTGATCGCCTCCTGCCACGAGGAGATCGCCGCCGGAGAGACGTACGAGGTCTGCCTGACCAACGTCGCCGAGGCCGGGGGCGACCTCGACCCGTGGGAGGGCTACCGCGTGCTGCGCCGCTTCAGCCCCGCCCCGTACGCGGCACTGCTCCGCTTCGGCCCGCTCGCGGTGCTCAGCACCTCGCCGGAGCGCTTCCTGCGCGTGGGGGCGGACGGCGTCGCGGAGTCCAAGCCGATCAAGGGCACCCGGCCGCGCGGCGCGACGCCCGAGGAGGACGCCGCGATCGTGGCGGGGCTGCGGGCCGACGAGAAGGACCGCGCGGAGAACCTGATGATCGTCGACCTGGTCCGCAACGACCTCGGGCGGCACGCCGAGATCGGCTCGGTCGAGGTCGCGGGCCTCTTCGACGTCGAGACCTACGCGACCGTCCACCAGTTGGTGAGCACGGTGCGGGCTCGGCTCCGGCGGGACCGCACCGCCGTGGACTGCGTGCGGGCCGCGTTCCCCGCCGGCTCGATGACCGGCGCCCCCAAGCTGCGGACCATGGAGGTCATCGACCGGCTGGAGGCCGGGCCGCGCGGCATCTACTCCGGCGCCATCGGCTACTTCTCGCTGTCCGGCGCGGCCGACCTGAGCGTCGCGATCCGCACGGCGGTCGTCACACCGGGGCGCGTGCGCTACGGGGTCGGCGGGGCGATCGTCGCGCTGTCGGACCCGGAGGCCGAGTTCGAGGAGACGGCGGTCAAGTCGGCCCCGCTGCTCCGGCTGACCGGGTCCGCGTTCCCCGGCCGCCGGCCGCCCTCGGCGCACGGCTGAGCCGGCGCGCCCCCGGGGTCGGGCGCGCCGCGTCCGGTGCGCCGTCCGGCGACCAGCAGCGCGGCGGGGCCCGCCTCCCGGTACCGGCCGACCAGGTCCTCCAGCAGCCGCCTGGTCTCCGGGCCGTCGGGCGTGTGGATCCACATCTTCGTGTCGGGCGCGGAGGCCGTCGTGAACGCGTTGGTGATCACGCTCAGCCGCTCGCCGTCCACGCTCCAGAACGACTTGCGCCGGGTGTTCGACGCGGCGACCTCGTGCCTGGCCCACAGCTCGGCGAAGCGCGGGCTGGCCTCCCCGAGCTGCCGCACGAAGTCGCCCCAGTGCGGGTCCTTGAGCCGGTGGCCGAACTCGGCCCGCAGCTGGGCCACCATGACGGCTGTCTCGTTCTCCCACTCCACGAGCGGCTGGAGCCGCCGCTCGACCGTGAACAGGTGCCACAGCACGTTCCGCTCCCCCGGCGGCAGCAGCACGATCGCCGGATCGAGCGCCCCGTACGCGTCGTTGAACGCGAGCACGTCGTAACGCGCGGTCACGATGCAGGCCGGCAACGGGTTCAGCGCGTCCAGGATGGCCTGGTTCTCGGCCGGGTCGGCGAGCCGCGCCGAGGCGTCCAGCGGCACGGCCGGCACGGCCGCGAGCCGGTAGAGGTGACCGCGCTCGGCCCGGTCGAGCCGCAGCGTGCGCGCAATCGCGTCGAGCACCTGGACGCTCGGGTTGATCCGCCGCCCCTGCTCCAGCCAGGTGTACCAGGCCGCGCCGATCCCCGAGAGCTCCGCGACCTCCTCGCGGCGCAGGCCGGGCGTGCGCCGCCGCGGGCCGGGTGACAGTCCGACGTCCTCGGGCTTGATGCGCTCGCGTCGGAGCCGCAGGAACGCGCCCAGCTCCGCGCGTCGCTGGGCCTCGGCGGTCGGAGGGGGGCCGTCGGTCGGTCGGGTCACCGCACGATTCTGCTGGACAACGGGCCGATCCGGGTAGCCGGGTACTCCCGGTTCCAGGATCACTGGATATCTGGTACCCCCCACGGGGCCGCCGGGATCATCGCTGCCATGACCGAGAAGACTCAGGAGCGGGCGGCAGCAGCCGCCCGGCCCACGCCCCCCGCAGAGCCGGAGACCGCGCTCCCGGCCCCCGACGCGGCCGCACAGACCCGCCGGAACAACCAGATGCTGGTGGTCCTGCTGGGTGCGGTCTTCATGGCCCTGCTCGACTCGACGATCGTCAACGTCGCCACCCCGACCATCCGGACCGACCTCGGCACCACGGGGTCCGCCCTCCAGCTGATCGTCTCCGGCTACACGATCGCGTACGCCACGCTGCTCGTCACCGGCGCCCGTCTCGGTGCCCGCAACGGCTTCCGGACGGTCTTCCTGGCCGGACTCGTCACGTTCACCGTGGCCTCGCTCGCCTGCGGACTGGCGCCCGACGAGGGCACCCTGATCGCTGCCCGGGTGGTCCAGGGCGTCGGCGCGGCGATGATGATGCCGCAGATCTACAGCCTGATCCAGCTGAAGTTCGAGGGCGCCGCCCGGGCCCGGGCGCTGAGCCTGTACGCGGCCACCATCGGCCTCGGCGTCGTGGTCGGCCAGGTCGCCGGCGGACTGCTGGTCAGCGCCGACCTGTTCGGCACGGGCTGGCGCCCGGTGTTCCTGATCAACGTGCCGGTCGGGGTGGTCCTGGTGGCCGCCGGGCTGCGCGTGCTGCCGAAGGGCCGGCCCGAGAACCCCAAGGGCCTCGACATCCCCGGGCTGATCACGCTGACCGCCGCGCTGCTGCTGCTGGTCATCCCGCTGGTGCTCGGCCACGAACAGCACTGGCCGGCCTGGATGGTGGTCTCCCTGGTCCTCTCCGTCCCGGTGTTCGCCGCGTTCGCGATCGTCGAGCGCTCGGTCGCGCGGCGTGGCGGTTCGCCGCTGATTCCCGGCCGGGTCCTGAAGACGCCCGGCCTGCTGCCCGGGGCGAGCGCCATGTTCCTCGCGATGGCCGGCTACGCGGGCTTCCTGTTCTCCTTCTCGCAGCACATGCAGTCGGGGCTCGGCGAGTCCGCCACCCGCACCGGCCTGACCTTCGCGCCGCTCGCGCTCGGCGTCGCCACCGGCAGCCTCACCTGGCAGAAGGTCCCGGCCCGGTGGCACCGCCGGATGATCGTCATCGCGTGCACCGTCACGGCCGTCGGCCACTTCGGCATCGGCTTCGCCGTGCGCTCGGGCGGGCACGGCGGCGTCGCGCTGCCGCTGCTGCAGCTGGTGGTGGGCCTCGGCATGGGCTACATCACCAGCCCGCTGCTGACCGTCTCGCTGGCCCGGGTCGTCCCCGCCGACGCGTCGGACGCCAGCGGCGTGATGACCACCTCCGCCCAGATCGCCCAGGTCCTCGGCATCGCGACCTACGGCAGCGTGTTCCTGGGCACCGCCGACGGCCAGGGGGCGAACCCGTCGGCCCACGCCATGTTCGTCACCGCGATGCTGGTGGCCGCGGGCGCCCTGCTCAGCGCCGTCGCGTCGATGAAGCTGCCCCGCCCCCGGAAATCCTGAACCCGGCGGTCCCCGGGGGTCGTTGCCGCGCGAGCGGCCGATCCGGCCGGACCGCGGCGGGTTCGTGCGGAATGCTCGGCCGGGACTTCCCGTCCGAGCGTTTCGCATGCGCCCCCTGGGACGGGACGGAACGGCCGGCCCGGCTCACCGCTCGCGCCCCCTGGGCTTCAGCGGGGTGGCGGGCAGTTCCGGGGCGGGCAGGCGGTCGCCGGCGTAGCCGTGGACGGTGCCGAAGCGGTCGGTGGTCATCCAGTCGGCGCGGGCCCGGGCGATGTCCTCGGTGGAGCGGCCGATGAAGTTCCACCACATGACGATCTTCTCGTCGAAGGGCTCGCCGCCCAGCAGCAGGACGGCGGCGTCGGTGCGGGCGAGCAGCGGGAGTTCGGGGCGGCCGCAGCCCAGGTAGAGCATCGAGCCGGGTTCGACGCGGACGCCGTCGACGTCGACGCCGCCGGACATCGCGAGGACGGCGTACTCGAAGTCCGGGACCAGCGGAAGCCGGAGGTCCGCGCCGGCGGTGAGGGCGAGGTCGGCGCCGACGAGCGGGGTGTACGTGGTGCCGGGCGAGGTCGCGGTGTCCAGGGTGCCGAGGACGACGGTGGCGTGCAGGCCCGGGGCCGTGACGACCGGCAGGTCGGGGTGGTGCTCGAAGGCCGGGGCGGTGTGCCGGTGGGCGTCGGGCAGGGCCACCCAGAGCTGCGCGCCGTGCAGGTGGCGGGCGTGCGGACGGGGGGACTCCTCGGAGTGCGAGATGGCCCGGCCGGAGGTCATCAGGCCCAGTTCGTACGGGCGGACGGTCCGCAGGCTGCCGAGGCTGTCGCGGTGCAGCACCTCGCCCTGGTGCAGCCAGCTGACCGTCTGCAGGCCCATGTGCGGGTGGGGCGGGACCTGCATGCCGGGCTCGTCGGCGATGTCGTCGGGACCGTAGTGGTCGACGAAGCACCAGGCGCCGACCATCCGGCGGCCCAGGTTGGGGAGCAGGCGCCGCACCACGGTGCTCTCGCCGAGGGGGACGCGGCGCCCGGTGAGGAGTTCCTTCACCGGGCCGCCGCCGGCCTCCCGACCGCAGGCGGTCGGGACGGGCTTGCGGTCGAGGTTGCTCATGTGCGGGTCCACCACCGTACGGAGAGGGGCGATGAGAGACGTTCGTCAGTGATCGTCCCTCAGCGCACCCGGTATCCGCGCCCGCGACGCGGACTCAGTGCGCGCAGGCCCACCAGGCGTCGGTGGTGGCGGCGGTCGCCAGGTCGCGCAGCTTGCGGACGGCCTCGGCCGGGTCCTGCGCGCCGTAGACGGCCGAGCCCGCGACGAAGACGTCCGCGCCGGCCTCGGCGCAGCGCTCGATGGTGCTCGCGGACACGCCGCCGTCGACCTGGAGCCACAGTTCGAGGCCGTGCTTGGCGATCAGCTCCCGGGTGCGGCGGATCTTCGGCAGCATGATGTCCAGGAAGGCCTGGCCGCCGAAGCCGGGCTCGACGGTCATGATCAGCAGCATGTCGAGCTCGGGCAGCAGGTCCTCGTAGGGCTCGATCGGGGTGGCGGGCTTGAGGGCCATGGAGGCGCGGGCGCCCTTGGCGCGGATCTCGCGGGCGAGGCGGACGGGCGCGGCGGCGGCCTCGGCGTGGAAGGTGACCGAGCCGGCGCCGGCCTCGACGTACTGCGGGGCCCAGCGGTCCGGGTCCTCGATCATGAGGTGGCAGTCGAGCGGGATGTCGGTGGCGCGCGCGAGCGACTCGACGACGGGGACGCCCAGGGTGAGGTTGGGCACGAAGTGGTTGTCCATGACGTCGACGTGCAGCCAGTCCGAGCCCCGGACGGCCTCGGCCTCCTCGCCGAGACGGGCGAAGTCCGCGGACAGGATGCTGGGGTTGATCTGCGCCATTACCAATACCTTCACACGAGGGCTCGGGCGCCACCGTGCCGGGCACCCCGCCCCATCATCTCGCGCGCCGGCACCGGCCCGCGCACCGCGCGGTCGCCCGCGTGACCGTCATCACACCCGGGGCGGGGTTACCGCGGCCGCCGCTGTGGTCATCAGCACTGGAGCGACGCCCCGACCCGTCCCACCCCCGTTCAAGGAGGGTCTCCCGATGGCCGATCTCGTCCACCCCGCCCGTTCTCTCTGGTGGCTCTTCGAACCGGTGCACTCCCTCACGTACTTCTCGCCCGAGGGCCAGGCGGCCTTCGAGGCGGCCGGACTGCGGGGCGGGTGGCGCGGCTACTTCGCCAGCCGGGCCGCGCCGCTGGGCGCGGTGGACGCGCCGCCCGTGATCGCCGCGTTCTTCAGCTTCGCGCCGGCGGTCGTCGAGCGCGCGGTGCCCGAGGTGTGGACGCACGCCGGGCCGGAGAAGGCCCTGGCCGCGCGGGCCGAGGGGTCGTCCGCGGCGCTGGCCCGGGTGCTGGAGCACGTCGACCCGGCCCAGGTCGAGCTGGCCGCCGACGCGCTGGAGCGGGCGGCGGCACGGCTGGACTGCGCCGGGCGCGTCCTGGCCGCCGCCAACGCCGCGCTCCCCCGGCCGGCCGACCGCTACGGGCGGCTGTGGCAGGCCGCGACCGTCATGCGCGAGCACCGCGGCGACGGCCACGTCGCCGCGCTGGTCACGGCCGGGCTGGACGGCTGCGAGGCGCTCGTCGTCCGCTGCGCGCTGGACGTGCGGCGCGAGGACCTCCAGCCGCGGCGCGGGTGGACGGACGAGGAGTGGGAGGCCGCCGCGGAGCGGCTGGTCGAGCGGGGCTGGCTGACGGCGGACGGCGCGGTCACCGAGCTCGGCCGGATCCGGCACCAGTCCCTGGAGGCCGCGACCGACCTGGCCGCCGCCCGGGTGTGGGAGGACTACCCGCGCCGGGAACTCGACCGGCTGGCGGCCGCGTTGAAGCCGATCTCGGCGCTGTGTCGCGGCGAACTGCCGGTCGACCTGCTCGGGCTGCCGAGCATCAGGCCCTGACGCCCTCGGACTCACCGGGCTCGCCGGGCGGGCCGGACTCACCGGACTCGCCCGGCGGGCCGAGGACGATCCCCCGTCCGGCGAAGAAGCGTCCGAAGTCCCGCCACGGCACGTGCGCGAAGGACTGCGACCCGCCCGGGAACCCGGACGGGTTGTGGATCACCAGCGCCGTGCTCGTGGCCCCCACCGCCAGCACCAGGTGCCCGCCGCGGCGGACCGGGTCCGGCCCCTCCGGCTCACGGATCGACGGGTGCACCGACAGCATCGGCAACCGCCCGCCGGCCACCTCGGCCGCGATCTCCCCGGGCGCCAACTCCCGCGCCTCGGCGGCCAGTCCCCACCGTTCCCGGACGTGGGTGGCGAACGGTACGTGGATCAGCCCGCGCAGGCCGTCGCCCTCCCGGACGTACGCGCCCGCCGCCTCGCACTCCCGGGCGAGCACGAGCGCCGGGGGCGCGAGGCCCCACCAGAAGTCGAGCGCCATCCGCAGGCAGGCCACCCCGCACAGGCGCCACGACCACCAGCCGTACTCCTCCGGTGTGGCCGCCCCGGACTGCCCCCACCGCGGAGGGGGGGGGGGGGGGGGGGGGGCCGCCGCCCGGGAGGCCGACCCCCCCCGCCCCCCGCCGCACCCCCGACGAGATCGCCCGGGCCACGACCCCCAGCCCACCCCCCACAGCCCCCACCACCACCCGCCCTACTCCACGGGTGTGGCCCCCCCGCACTGCCCCCCCCGCGGAAGTTGGGCGGCGACCTGGGCCCCGCCGACGATCTCCCGCACGAGCTCCGCCGACTCCCACTGCGCGTAGTACGGCACGTCGTGCACAACCGCCTCGTCACCCATCCCCCGACGCTCTCACGCCCCACCGCCCCACGCGAGCGCCACACGCGAGGCCGCACGGTCCCGCCCCGGCCGCCACGACCGGGGCGGGACCGCGCCGAGCGCCTACCAGGCGTAGTCCTCCGGGGCCGGGCGGTGGCCCGGGAAGAGGTCGTCGAGGCGGTCGAGGGTCTTGCGGTCGAGTTCGACGTCCAGGGCCCGGATCGCCGAGTCGAGGTGCTCCTGGGTGCGCGGGCCGATGATCGGGGCGGTGACGGCCGGGCGGCCGAGGAGCCAGGCGAGGGCGAGCTCCGCGGGCTCGACGCCGAGTTCGTCGGCGAGGTCCTCGTAGGCCTGGATGCGGTCGCGGTGGGTGGCCAGGAGGTCGTCGGCGTGCGCGAGCGCGGCCCGCACGCGGGTGCCCTCGCGCTCCTTGCGCAGCGCCCCGCCGAGCAGCCCGCTGCGCAGCGGGGACCACGGCAGGAGGCCGAGGCCGTAGTGCTGGAGGGCCGGCACGACCTCCAGTTCGACGGTGCGGTCGAGCAGGTTGTACAGGGACTGCTCGCTGACCAGGCCGAGGAAGTGGCGGTTGCGGGCGGCCTCCTGGGCCTGGGCGACGTGCCAGCCGGCGAAGTTGCTGGAGCCGACGTAGATGATCTTTCCCTGGGCGACCAGGACCTCCATCGCCTGCCAGATCTCCTCCCAGGGCGTGTCCCGGTCGATGTGGTGCATCTGGTAGAGGTCGATGTGGTCGGTGTTCAGGCGCCGCAGGCTCGCCTCGACGGCCCGCCGGACGGCGAGCGCGGAGAGCTTGCCCTCGTTGGGCCAGTCCCCCATCGCGGCGTAGGCCTTGGTGGCGAGGACGGTCCGCTCCCGGCGCCCGCCGCCCTGCGCGAACCAGCGGCCGATGATCTCCTCGGTGCGGCCCTTGAGGTTGCCCTCGGGGTCGCGGCCGTAGGCGTTGGCGGTGTCGAAGAAGTTGATGCCCCGGTCGTGGGCGGCGTCCATGATGCGGTGGGCGTCGGACTCCTCGGTGTGCGGGCCGAAGTTCATGGTGCCCAGGCAGAGGCGGGAGACGGTCAGGCCGGTGCGGCCGAGGTGGGTGTACTCCATGGCGTCCACCTTCGGCCGCACCCGGCACGGGTGTCCAGCACCTTCACCGGACCGGCGGGTCAGCACCCGCTCGTGCTCACACTCTCGGCGCCCGCGCCGCCTCAGCGCCCGTGGGTGGCGAACTTCCGCACGGCCAGCGGCATGCAGAGCACGAGCAGGGCCGCGCTCCACAGCAGCGAGGCGAGCACGGCGTGCTGCATCGGCCACGCGCCTCCGGGCGCCGAGGGGTTGCCGAACAGGCTCCGGCTCGCCTCGACCACCGCGCTGATCGGGTTCCAGTCGGCGACGGTCCGCAGCCAGCCCGGCATGCCGCCGGTGGGCACGTACGCGTTGGTGATCATCGCCAACGGGAAGACGGCGACCGAGAGTTGACCGGCGGCCTCCTCCTTGCCGACGGCGAGTCCGAGGCACGTCCCCACCCACGTCATGACGAATCGGAAGAGCAGCAACAGCCCGAACGCCCCCGCCGAGTCCGCGAATCCGTGCCGGACGCGCCAGCCGGCGGCCAGTCCGACGGCCGCCAGCAGCGCGAGCACGACGGTGCTGACCAGCAGGTCGGCGAGGGTCTGGCCGAGCAGGAGGCCGGTGCGCGAGACGGGCATCGAGCGCAGCCGGTCGGTGACCCCGCGCCCGACGTCGCGGGCGGCGCCGACCATGGTGGGCATGATGCCGTTGGTGGCGACCATGGCGAACAGGCCGGGCATCAGGAACTCCCGGTAGTCGCCCCCGCCCGGCACCTGCATGGCGCTGCCGAAGACGTACCCGAAGACCACCACCATGATCACCGGCACGCCCAGCGAGGCGGCCAACAGGCCCGGCGAGTGGCGGTAGTTGAGCAGGATGCGGAGCATCGACGTCCCGGTGTCGGTGACGAGCCGGGACGGTCCGGCGGCGACCGGGCCCGCGTGCGTGGCGGCCATCAGGCGACCCTCCTCAGGTCGGCGGTGCGGGTGGCGGTGAGCGCGAGGAACACGTCGTCCAGCGAGGGCGCCCGGACCGCGACGTCCTCCGCGACGACGCCCTTCCCGTCCAACTCCCGCACCAGCGCCGGGAGCAGGACGTCGACGCCCGGCGGTGTCACCACCGTGACCAGGCGCTCGGCGACGTCCACCTGCGCGTCCCCGCCGGACAGCCGGGACAGCACGACGGCGGCGGAGCCGAGTTGGGAGGCGTCCGCGATGGTGACGGACACCCGGCTGCCGATCTGCGTCTTGAGCCGGGCCGGCGGGCCGGTGGCGATCGCGGCGCCGTGGTCGACGACGACGATGTCGTCGGCGAGCCGGTCGGCCTCCTCCAGGTACTGGGTGGTGAGCAGCACGGTGGTGCCGTCGTCGGCCAACTCCTTGACGGTGTCCCAGATCTCCTGGCGGCTGCGCGGGTCCAGCCCGGTGGTGGGCTCGTCGAGGAAGAGCACCGGCGGGCTGGTGACGAGGCTGGCGATCAGGTCGAGGCGCCGGCGCATGCCGCCGGAGTAGGTGCGCACGAGCCGGTCGCCGGCCTCGGCGAGGCCGAAGCGGTCGAGCAGTTCGTCGGCCCGGGCGCGCGCCCGGCGGCCGCCGAGGTGGTGCAGCCGGCCGAACAGGTGCAGGTTGTCGCGCCCGGTGATGCCCTCGTCGACGGCGGCGTGCTGCCCGGCCAGGCCGATCGCGCGCCGGACGGCCTCGGACTCGCGGGCGACGTCGAACCCGGCGACCCGGGCGGTGCCGCGGTCGGGGGCGACGAGGGTGGCGAGGACGCGGACGGCGGTGGTCTTGCCGGCGCCGTTGGGGCCGAGGAGGCCGCACACGGTGCCGGCCGGGACGGTGAGGTCGAGGCCGCGCAGGGCCTCGGTGGCGCCGAAGCGTTTCGCCACGCCCGCCATCTCGATGGCGGGCCCACGGTGGTCGGAGCGGTCGGACATGGCTGTCTCCACCCTTCTCTAGGTACAGCGTACGTAGAAGCGCGTGCGGGCTCATCGTACTACGTACGCCGTACGTATCTAAGATGGGTGAGCGAGGTGATCTTCAGTGCCGTCCAGCAACACCCCCGACAACCGCGACACCCCGGGCCGCGGCGAGCCCCCGACGCCCCCCGACGCGCCCGAACTGATCTGGCTGCGCCCCGAGCGCACCGGCCGCGGCCCCCGGCCCGCCCACAGCCGGGCGTCCATCGCCGCCGCCGCGATCGCCATCGCGGACGCCGAGGGCCTGGACGCCGCCTCGATGCGCCGCGTCGCCGCCGCCCTCGGCGCGGGCACGATGTCGCTCTACAACTACGTGCCGAAGAAGGAGCACCTCCTCGACCTGATGCTCGACGCGGCGGCCGGCGAGTACGACTTCGCGACCCTCGCCCCCACCGGCGACTGCCGCACCGACCTCGTCCGGCTCGGCCGCCGGCAGCTCGACCTGTGCCGCCGCCACCCCTGGCTGCCCGCCCTGGTCCTCGCCCGCCCCGGCATCGGCCCCAACGCGCTGCGCTACACCGACCACTACCTGGCCATCACCGCCCCGAGCGGCCGCAGCGGCGGCGACCGGATGGAGGCGATGGCCCTGTTCAACGGCTTCGTCTGCCAGTACGCCCAGTACGAGCGGACCGCGGCGGCCGGCGCCAAGTGGCAGGCGGAGCTGGCCGGTTACCTCACCCAGGCGGCGATGAGCGGCGAGTACCCGCACCTGGCACAGGCCTTCACCACCCCCGGCCCGCCCTCGGACCCGGCCACCGCCTTCGAGCGCTCACTGGATCGGGTGATCACCGCCATCCTGGCGCCGCCGTCGTAAGGCGTTCGTGGCCCCCGCAGCCGCCGTACCTGCCGCGCCCACCACGGCGACAACGGCCCCCGGGGCGCCCGCAAGGCCGGGTCGATCCGGGTACACAGTGTCGGCGACCCGTCAACCGGTTCGGCGGAAGTCCCTCGCCCCGCCCGGTTCCCCCATAGTCTGCACGGGTGCGGTCACGCCCGGCGCCGGTGCGGGCGTCCTCCGTGACGGCCGCCCCCGGAGGGAGAACACGTCATGAGCGAGCTGGTGCACCCGTCCGACCCCGGTCTCGACGGACGGGCCGTCGGCGCCGCCGAGCGGACCTACGCGCGGAACGGATTCGACCCGGCGACGACCGACGGCCGGCTGTCCCACACCCCCTGCCGGGTGGCCAAACCGGTGTTCAACTCCTACCGCCGCAACGGCTCCCAGACCGTGTCCGGGTTCCTGGACACCTCGTGGGCCTACGACGCCCGCCTGACCGAAGCCCCCGACGACCCGGAAGGCCGTGCGGTCCAGGACGGCGGTCCGGGCGCCGACCTCGCCCGGCTCGACGCCGCACCCGGCGCGTTCGACGAGATCGTCCTCGGCCTCGTCGGGCTCGTCGGCGACCAGGGCGGCCTGGCCGCCGCCACCGCCCAGGCCGCCCTGGACTTCGGGATCCCCGACGCCGAGCGCGGCGCGGTGGTCTTCGTCGACCCGTGGAGCGCGGTCGCCGCCTACCAGGGGTACGGCTTCGCGGGCTGGGTCTCCAACGACTACCGGGACCTCTTCGACGAGCGGAAGGCGCAGGGACTGCTGGGTGCCGCACGGCGCCTCAAGGACCGCGACCCGGCCCTCGCCGTCGGCCTGCACGTCGGCGGCTGGGAGCTGGGCGAGGCGTTCCGCCGCCTCACGCCCGACCCCGCCGCGCGGAAGCGGTTCGCCCGGTCCGTGGTCGAACTCCTGGAACAGTTCCCCATGTTCTCCACCCTCCACCTCGACTGGCGCTGGCCCGGCCTCGGCAAGGAGGCCACCGACTACGCCGCGCTCGTCGGCGAGACCAGGTCGGCCCTGTCCGCCGCCGGCCTGCCCGCGACGATCGCCGTCGCGGTGCCCGCCGCCGTCGCCCAGCTCAAGGCGATGAACGTCCCCGTCCTGGTCGAGGAGGGCGCCGAGCGCTTCGACGTGATGTCGTTCGACGCCTTCGGCAGCCCCTGGTCCCCCGGCCTCGGACACCACGCGGCCCTGCACCACGACCCGGCGGGCCCCCTGGCGGACAGCATCGACGGGGCCGTCACGTACCTCCTCGACGAGGCCCGCGTGCGGTCCGCCCGCATCCACCTCGGCTACGCCACCACCACGCGCAACGCCCGCCGGGCCCGGATCGACCGCGTCTCGCCCCTGAAGGGCCGGTACGACGCGGGCCCGGGCGAGGTCGTCGGGTCCTTCCGGCCCGGCGTGAGCCACTTCGCCGACGTGCTGCGCAACTTCCTGGACCTCGAACGCGGCCGGGGGCGCAACGGCTTCGAGCTGTACACGGACACCACCGCCGACGCCGACTACCTCCACAGCGCCGACAGCGGCGTCTACGTCTCCCTCGACACCCCGCGCTCCGTCCGCGCCAAGGCCGAGTACGCCCGCGCGCGCAACCTCGGCGGCCTGTTCGCCGAGCACGCCGAGGCCGACCCCGGCCTGCTCACCAACGCCGCCCACGAGGGGCTGGGGCACATCGCGACCTCGACCGTCATCGACATGAAACCGCTCTACGTCACCGGCCGCACCGCCTAGCACCGCACCGCCTGGCACCGCTGCCCAGCGGCGCCCGCCCCACGCAACGAGCCCCCCATCCGCCCCGCGCGCCCCACTCCCGACAAACCCGTCGCACCCGCACGCCGCCTCCCGTACGGTGGATCCGTAGACGATCTTGGCCGTACGACGAGGGGCACCATGCAGCAGTACGAGGGTTGGGCCGACGAACGCTTCGGCCCCGTCGCGGACGAGTTCGCCCGCAACTTCGCCGAGTTCCCCGAGCTCGGTGCCGCCGTCACGGTCTACTCGGGCGGGCGCAAGGTCGTCGAGCTGTGGGGCGGCACCGCCGACGAGCGCACCGGCCGGGCCTGGACGCGGGACACGGTCGTCCCGGTCTTCTCCGTCGCCAAGGGCGCCGTGAGCATCGCCGCGCACCTCCTCGCGCAGCGCGGCCGGCTCGACCTCGACGCCCCGATCGCCCGCTACTGGCCGGAGTTCGCGCGGAACGGCAAGCAGGACATCACCACCCGCATGGTCCTCGGCCACCGGGCCGGTGTGCCCGCGCTCGACGCCGTGCTCCCGTTCGAGGACATCGCCGCGTGGGCGCCGGTCGTCCGGGCGATCGAGGAACAGCCGCCGCTGTGGGAGCCGGGCACCACGTACGAGTACCACGGCCACGTGCTCGGCTTCGCGGTCGGCGAGGTGATCCGCCGGATCACCGGCCTCACCCCGGGCGCCTTCCTGCGCGAGGAGATCACCGGGCCGCTCGGCGGCCTGCCGGTCTGGATCGGCCTGCCGCAGGAGCAACTCCCGCACCTGGCACGGCTGGTGGAGGCCGACGGCCGCCGCCCGATGCCCGGCCCGGAGCACCTGCTCACCCGGATCGTGACGATGAACGGCGCCCTCGTCTTCCCCGGCCTCGACGCGCCGCACGGCTGGAACGACCCGGCCCTGCACGCGATCGAGCTGCCGGGCGCGGGCGCCGTCGCCTCCGCGACCGGCCTCGCGGCCCTGTACGCGGCGGCCGTCACCGGCCTCGACGGCGGCGAGCGCCTGCTGTCGCACGACACCGTGACCGACGCGGTGCGCGAAGTCTCCTCCGGCGCGGGCTTCCTGGGCTTCGACATGGGCGCCCGCTGGGGCTCCGGCGTCCTGCTGGACTCCCCCGCGTTCCGCCCGCTGTACGGCCCCCGGAGCTTCGGCAACGACGGCGCCGGCGGACAGTTCGCCTTCGGCGACGACGAGTTCGGCATCGGCTTCGGGTACGTGGCGAACCGGATGATCGGCCACGGCGACGCCCGCGCCACCCGGCTGATCGAGGCGGTCCGCAGGTGCCTGGGGTGACGGCGTTCCTCGCCGGGCTCACCGAGCTGGCCGCCACCGGCGGCCTCGGCCCGCTGCGCTACAACGCCCCGCTGCCCGAACTCGCCGCCCGCTACGGCGATCCGTACGACTGCGGGCGCGTCCACAAGGACACCCGCTGGCCGCACGCCTTCGGCTGGGGCGACGCGTGGACGGTGTTCTGCAGCTGCCGCCGGCTCCGCTCGCTCTCGCTCCCGGCCTGGCACGGCGAGCTCGAACTCCCGCTGCCTGATGGCGGGTTGCGCACGATCGACACGCACGTCACGGAATCCGCGCTGGTCGCCGCGCTCACCGCGGCCGGCTGCACGTGGGAGACGGTGACGTACGAGAACATCCCCGGCCAGCGCACCCTGGAGGTGGCTCCGACCGAGGACATCCGCGTCGCGTTCGTCCTCACGGAGGGCGGAGGCTCCGATCGCGCCGGCGAACCGCCGTCCGAGGACTGGCTGTTGAACAAGGTCGGCCTGTGGGGCTACGACCACCCCGACTGCCCCGGACCCGACCGCACCACGCCCGACGACGGCTGGGGCGCGTAGGGCGCGCCTTTCGGCTCGGGGCCCGACGACCGGCCCGGACCGTTCCGCCCCCGCGCGGAACGGTCCGGGATCCCCTGCCCCTGCGGCTCAGCCGCCGAGCAGGAAGTCGTACACCGCCTGCCGCCCGATGTCGCTGGCCGCCCGGGTCTGGACCCCGTGCGCCGCCCCGGGGACGACCACGACGTGCGCGTCGTGCGCCATCTCCGCCTCCCGGTACGTCCAGGCGAGCGGCGTGGACAGGTCGCGGTCGCCGCCGAGCAGCAGCACCGGCACGTTCGGCAGCCTGTGGTGCTCCGACGGCGTCGCCGGCACCTCCTCCTGCGGCCAGTCCAGGCAGGTGAGCAGGGTGCCCGTCCCGGTCGCGGTGGCCGGGTCGAACGGCCAGGTGTCCTCGGGGGCCAGCTCGTCCCTCGCCTCGGCCAGTGCGGCCGCCCGTCCCTCGACCGGGGTGTCCGAGGTGCCCCACGGGAAGTGCCCGTCGGCGCACAGGGTGCTCGCGTGCAGGCCCTGGCTCAGGAACTCGGCGGGCGCCGCGTTGCCCTGGTGCGCGCCGTCGATGTAGCGCTGGAGCATGGCGGGCCGCCCGGCGGCGGCCTCGTGCAGCGCCTCCGGGACCCCGTGGTAGTCCGGGTCGACGAACTCGAAGCTGGTGATCGCGTCGAGCACGTCGGGCCCGTCGTGGTAGCGGCGGACCGTCTCCGCGAGGTCGGCGGCCGGGTCGGTGGTGCACCCGGTGGCCGCGCAGGCGGCGGTGAGCACCCGGGCGGTGGCCTTCAGCGGGACGGGGTCGAGCGGGTCGTAGCCCTGCTGCGGCACCACGGAGTCCAGCACCAGCCGGGCGACGTGCGCGGGGTGCGCCATCGCGTACCGCTCGGCGGTGAAGGTGCCGTACGAGACGCCGTCCAGCGTGAGGCGCTTGTCGCCGAGGGCGCGGCGTAGCTGGTCGATGTCGGCGACGGTGTCGGCGGTGCCGTAGAACCGCCGGTCCGGGCCGAGCGCGGCCGCGCAGTCGGTGACGGCCTTCGGGGTGGGCGGGGCGAGGTCGGAGGCGCCCATCTGCTCCTGGAGCTCCGGGCACCGGAGGGCGTTGCCGCCGGTGCCGCGCTGGTCGAACATCACCAGGCGGTAGTCCTTGAGGACCGGTGCCAGCCGGCCCACGATCCGGTTGACCAGCGGGACGCCGGGCTGGCCGGGACCGCCGGTGAGGAACAGCAGGTCGCCCTTGGGCGCGTCGGTGTTGCCGCCGACGGCGACCCGGAGGTCGAGGGTGCCCGGGGTGTCGCCGCCGTGGTCGAGCGGGACGGTGAGCGTGCCGCAGGTGAAGCCGGGGCTGCCCGCACAGGGCGCCTGCCCGGTGAGCCCGCCGCCCGCACCGCCCGGGGCGGCGACCGCCGGGGAGCCCAGCGTCGTCCCGGCGACCACCGCGACGGCGCCCAGCAGGGCGGCGACGCGGCCGCGCGTTCTCGTCATGTTCGTTCGTCCTTCCCCGTACCGGTTGTCGAGGACGAGCTTGTGCCGCGGGGGCACCGCGGCGCGACGATTCCTGCAAGGATTCGAGCAGGTTCGAAACGTCGGCCCCCCCGGAAGCGGCCCGGAGCCGGCGGAACCGTCCGACGGGGGAAGGACACCGATGATCACGCTTACCATCGACTCGACCGGCCTGGCCCGCTCGCGGTTCGTCGTCTCGCCGCTGCACGAGGCGGTCAACACGCTGATGTCCTCCGGGCTGACGTCCCGCACCGGCCCGTACGCCTGGGTGAGCCGCACCCGCCGGGTGCTGCGCCGGGAGCGGCTGGACCTGCTCGCCGGGCTGGCCCTGGACACGGACGGCGGCTACCTGCCCGACTTCCTGTCACCGCACCCGAGCGGCCCGGCGCCCGAGGTCGCGGAGCAGCTGGCGGCCGTCCGCGCCACGCCGCCGGAGCGCGTCCTCGGCGAGCTGCTCACCGTCCGGCACGGCCGCCCGGAGGCCGGTCTGACGGGCCGTCCGCTGCCGGAGGCCGTCGAGCGGGCGATCGACCGCGGCGCGAAGTACTTCGCGCACCGGGCGGCGGACGAACTGGGCCGCTACTGGGAGCTCGCGATCGCGCCGTACTGGCCGGACGCCCGCGCGGTCATCGACGCCGAGATCGACCGGCGGGGCCGCTTCCTCGCCCGGTACGGCACCGGGGCCCTGATCAACTCCCTGGCCCCGCAGCTCTCCTGGGCGCAGGGGCGGATCCGGCTGGAGAGCCGGCTCACGGTGGCGCTGCCGGCCCGGATGGTGCTGCTGATGCCGACGCTGGTGACCCGCGAGATCCACGTCATCCTGGATCCGATCGACGGCGTGCACCGCGCGCCGACGCTGATGTACCCGGTCGCGGACCGCCGGACGGCCCGCCTGGAGCCCAGCCCGGCCCTGGCCCAGCTGCTCGGCCCGACCCGGGCGGACCTGCTCGCCGCGCTGGTCGGCCCGGCCACGACGGCGGCGCTGGCGGACCGGCACTACCTGAGCCCGGGCACGGTCTCCTACCACCTGGGCGTGCTGCACCGGTCGGGGCTGGTGAGCCGGGTGCGCAGCGGCCGGGAGGTGCTGTACCGGCGCACGCCGCGCGGCGAGGAGCTGGCGGGGGCGCGCCCGTAGCACCTCGCCGTCCCCCGTGTCCCGTCCCCCCGTCCCCCCGTCCCCCCGTCCCCCCGCAACAGGTGTGTCACAGCAGCGCCCGCGGGAGCACCACCCGCACCCACTCCTCCGGCTGCGACAGGTGCGGAGCGTGACCGGCGCCCTCGTACAGGTGGCGCTCCGCCTTCGACAGGGTGAGGTCGATCAGGTCCAGCACCTCGCCGAACATCGGCGCGCTGTCGTCGCTCTGCGTGAGCAGCGCCGGGTCGCCGTAGCGGGCGAGGCCGGTGAGGTCGAGGTCCAGGGCGTCCGGGTCGCGCAGCTCGTCCAGGTAGGTGGGCGCGTTGCGGATGTAGGTGTGCCGCACGGGGGCCGGCAGCTGCGACCACGCGCCGGGGCCGAAGGCGAGGGTGTCGACGTACAGTTCGGCCGCCGCGGCCGACTCGGCCTGCTCCAGCAGCTCGCGGACGGCGGCGATCCGGTCCGCGAAGGCCGTCCCGATCGGGCGCAGGTCCGGGTCGGCGAGCAGGATGCCGGTGCCGGGCGGCTCGTGGACGGCGATGCCCCGCAGGAGGTCGGGGCGGGCGGCGGCCAGCCGCAGGGTGACCAGCGCGCCGTAGGAGTCCCCGCCGACGAACGCCGGGGCGAGGCCGAGGCCCTGGATCAGGCCGGCCAGGTCGGCCGCGTCCTCGTGCACCGAGCCCTGGGTGAGCAGGTCCTCGCTGCGGCTGTGGCCCCGGCGGTCGTAGGTGACGACGGTGGTCGACCCGACCAGCCCGGGCACGACGTGCGCCCAGGTGTCGCCGTCGCTCCAGGAGCCGTGCACCAGGACGACGCCCGGCCCCTCGCCACGGGCCTCGTAGTGCAGCGACACCCCGTTGACCCTGATCTCGGCCATCACGAGCCTCCCGGTTTCGGCGGTGCTCCCCCACCAGCCTGACACAACCGGCCTGCGGGGTCAGATCAGCGTTCCGGGACCGCTGCCGTCACCCGGTGTGACGACCGGCGGGCGGCCGCGATCGTCGCGCTGGGTGACGACCGACGGTCCGGGGAACTTCCGGCGCCGCCGCCGTCACCGTCCGCGCCATGCGCTACCTTGATCGACTGTCAGTCGGCCGACTGACCGCTCCCTGCACACGCGTATTCGGGGGAATACCTGCCATGCGTTCTCTGCGCATATCCGTCGTCGCCGGCGTCCTCGTCCCGCTCGCCCTGCTCACCGCCGCCTGCGGGCCCAACGACGACAAGCCCGGCGGCACCACCGCAACCACGGCGGCCGCGTCCGCCTCCGCCGCGTCGACCACCGCCGCGTCGACCGCGGCCGCCACCGGCACCAAGGCCCCGGCCGCCGGCAAGGCCCTGACGCAGGACCAGCTCGTCAAGGCCCTGCTCACCACCGCCGACCTCAAGGCCGACGCACAGCGCTCGTCCCTCGGCCCGACCCGGCCCGACCACCGGCTCACCGCCGGGAAGCCCGCCTGCCAGCCCCTGCTCGACCTCGTCGACGACGGCAGCGCGGCCACCCCGTCGCCGTCCGCCACCGGCGTGTACTACGCGACCAACGGCCGCGAGTTCACCTTCGTCCAGCTCACCCAGCTCGGCGCCGGCCAGGCCGCGAAGGCGCTGACCGCCGCCGACGGCGCGCTCGCCGGGTGCGCGTCCTTCACCGCGACCGGCGCGGGCGGGGCCCCGGTGAAGGTCACCTTCGCCAAGGCCACCGCCCCGGCGGTCGGCGACGCGGCGCTCGCCCTCAACGCCACGTTCACCGCCGACGACTGCGCCAAGACGCTCTGCGAGGCGCGCGGCTACGTCGTCACGCACACCGGGGACGTGCTGACCCTGGTCTCCGACTCCGCGCTCGCCGACCCGGGCCTGCCGGAGCAGGCGCTGGTCAAGAAGCAGCTCGACAAGGTGCAGGCCGCCGCCAAGTAGCGCCCGTGCCGCGTGCTGCGCGGGAAGTCGGCCGGCCCGACGTCCTGCGCAGCACGCCCGCTACCGCCGCTGCCCCGCCGTCTCCTCCCACCTGCGCCCGATCGACCGCACGAGCGCCGGGTACACCCCGATGTACCGGAACGGCTTGATGCCCAGCATGTACGCGGCACCGAGCCGGCCGTTGGGCTTCACCAGCACGGCCATCTGCCCGCGGTACCCGCCCGCGCCGTCCGGGACCCAGCCGAGGTGCAGCACGGCGTGCACCGTCCGGTTCGCCAGTTCGGCCGCCCACTCGTCGTGCAGCAGGTAGACGGACCGGAACGGCAGCGAGTCCGAGTCCGGCCCGCGCGGCGCCGCGAGCAGGTCCTCGGGCAGCCGGTCGCGGAGCGACCGCACCCGGCCGCCCACGCCACCTTCGGCGTCGTCCAGGTGCAGCAGGCGCCCGAGCTGCCACCGGATCGCGAAGAGCGCGCGGTACACGCGCGAGGAGCCGGCCTTCCCGGGCTCCTCCCCCTCGGTGAACTGGCCCACCAGGTACGGGAGGTCGTCGGGCCCGCCCGGCGTGGGCAGCGCCCACACGTCCTCGACCCGGAAGTCCCCGGCGATCTCGTGGATCCGCCACGGGCGCGAGGTGTGCGCCGTGTTGGGGAGTCTCATGCGTCCGCCCCTTCGTCCGGGCGCCCGGTGCGGACGCCCTGTCTATACGATGCCGTATACAAGCAGGCTAGACCCGCTTATACGGCAACGTATAGACCGGGGTCGCGAGACGTCGCGTGATCGGAGACACCCGTGGCCAACCCCCGCACACCGCGCGAGGCGTGGATCACCGAAGGCCTCCGGGCACTCGCCGCTGGCGGACCCGACGCCGTGCGCGTCGAGGTCCTCGCCCAGTCGCTGGGCGTCACCAAGGGCGGGTTCTACGGCTACTTCCGCAACCGGGACGGCCTCCTCACCGAGATGCTCGACACCTGGGAGCACGCCGTCGCCGGTGACGTGATCGACGGGATCGAGCGCGACGGCGGTGACGCCCGGGCCAAGCTCACCCGCCTCCACGCGATCGCCTCCGCCCCCGGCGACCCGCTGACCGACATCTCCACCGAACTCGCCGTCCGCGACTGGGCCCGCCGCGACGACGCCGTCGCCGAACGCCTCCGCCGCATCGACAACCGGCGCATGGCCTACATGCGCACGCTCTACCGGGAGTTCTGCCCGGACGAGGCCGAGGTCGAGATGCGCTGCTTCATCACCCTCTCCCTCCGCATCGGCCGGCACTTCATCGCCGCCGACGAGGGCCCGCGCAGCCGTGAAGAGGTCTCCGCCCTGACCCGCGCGTGGCTCCTGAGCTGAGCGACGGCCCTACCACCTCGCCGCCACGCCCCGGGCACCCGGCGCCATACTGGACGATCACCGCACCCCCGCCCGACAGCGAAGCGAGGACGACCCGTGGACGGTCACCCCATCGAGGAGCCGCTGGTGCGCGCCCTCCTCCGCGCCCAGCACCCGGACCTCGCCGGCCTGCCGCTGCAGCGCGTCCCGGGCGGCTGGAGCAACCAAGTGTGGCGCCTCGGGGAGCAGTTGGCCGTACGGATGCCGCGCACCCCGGACGCTCCCGCACTGCTGCGCAAGGAGTGGCGGTGGCTGCCCGCGCTGACCGACCGGCTGCCGCTGCTGGTGCCCCGCCCGGTGCGGGCCGGGGAACCCTCCGAACGCTTCCCGCACCCGTGGACGGTCGTCGAATGGGTCCCCGGCGAACCGCTCGACCGCGCCCCGATCGACCGCCCGGCCGACGCCGCCGCGCGGCTGGCCGCCTTCCTCCGGGCGCTGCACCGGCCGGCGCCCGCCGACGCCCCGGCCAACCCGCTGCGGGGAGTCGATCTCGCCGTGGTGGAAGGGGAGTTCGAGGAGCGCTTCCGCGCCATTGCCCCGACCGGCCTGGCCACCGCCGAGGTCCGGGCCGCCTGGGAGGACGCCCTCGCGGCCCCGGCCTGGGCCGGCCCGGCGGTGTGGCTGCACGGCGACCTCCACCCGGCCAACGCGGTCACCGCCGGCGGCACGCTCGCCGGGGTGATCGACTTCGGCGACCTGTGCGCGGGCGACCCGGCCACCGACCTCTCCGCCGCCTGGCTCCTCCTGCCCGACGGCGCCCTCGCCGACTTCCTCCGCGGCTACCCCGACACCGACCCGGCGACGCTCCGCCGGGCCCGCGGCTGGGCGCTCCTGCGCGGCCTCTCCCTCGTCGACATCGGCCGCGCCGGCGAACGCGGCCTCCCCGGTGGCAAGGCGACGTGGGGCCCGGCCGGGCGCGCCGCCCTCCGCCGCGTCCTCGCGACCGGCTGACCCAACTGCGGTACGACGCAAGCGGCTTGTCCACCGCATGGCCGGACGCCACACCCCGGCCGTTCCGCCGACCGGGTGGGCGTCGCGCCGGATCAGTGTGCACGCGAAGGGTCGGCTCGTTCTGCTGTACATGTCCCCCTGCTTCTTCACGTGTTCCCCACCGCCTGCACACGCCGCCGCGCCGGGGCTCCCGTGGCCCTGATCGGCCGGGCCACGGCGGCCGTCCTCTCCCTGACGATTCTGCTCGTCCCCGCCGCGGTGACCGGCGGCCCGCACCCGCCCGAGGTCGGGAGCGGGTGGTGGGAGGTCTCCGCGAACGCCGCGAACGTACGGCTCGACCACTCCGGCGGCGACACCGTGCTGGGCCTCGCCCACCACGGGGACCGCGTCGAGGTCGTGGACACCTGGACGTCGCCGCTCGGCGCCCGGTGGGCCCAGGTGATGGTCGTGCGCACGCGGGTCACCGGCTGGGTGCTGTGGTCGCTGCTCACCCACCACGACCCCGCCGCGGAACCGTAGAATCCGCCGACAGGCACCAGGAGGGATGCGCGTGTTCCGTATGCAGCGGGGGCTTCGTTCCGCACAGTTGACGTCATGGCAGGGCGAGGGCTTCACCGGGTCCGTGCACGGGTCCGCGGCTTCCGCAGGCGGCGCCGGGGACGCGCCCGGAGACCCGGTGCGCGGGGTCGCGCTGCTGCTGCCGGGCGGGTTCGTCCGCGGGCACGGCGGTCCGCTGCGGATCGCCGAACTCGGCCTGCGCGACCTGGCGGCCGGACTCGCCGAGCGCGGACGCGCCCACGGCGTCGCCGTGCACCTGCTGCGCTACCGCCACAGCGGCTGGAACGGCGCGGACGCCGACACCGCCGTGGACACCCGCTGGGCGCTCGACGAGCTCGAACGCCGGTACGGGCCGGTCCCGGTGGTCCTGATCGGCAACTCGCTGGGCGGGCGCGCCGCGTTCTGGTGCGCCGGGCACCGGAACGTCACCGGCGTGGCCGGCATCGCGCCCTGGCTGCCCAGCGGGGACGGCGTCGCCCAGCTCGCCGGGCGGCGCGTGCTGATCGTCCACGGCACCCGCGACCACAGCGAGGCGAGTGCGGCCGGGTCCCTGGAGTACGCCCTGCGGGCCCGCGAGGTGGTGCCGGACCTCGCCCGCTACGAGGTCCCGGGCGGCAGCCACTACCTCGTCCGGCAGGCCGCCGACGTCGGCGCGCTGACCACGGACTTCACACTGGCGGCACTCGACGCCGAGCCGGCCGCGATCGCCACCGGCAGGGTCTGCACCCCGCTGCCCTCGCGGGCCTGAGGGACTGCCGGCCGCCTACTCCAACCCTGCCGACCGGCAGGGATGATGACGGATATTCGGGCCGAGGATGTGCCGATCGGCACATGTCCCGGAGGGGGTGCGGCGGCCAGGCTTGGGACATCGAAGCGGCGGCCGCCGGGGCCGCCGCAGGAGAGGAGCCCGCCATGTCCCGCACCCGCCTCCGCCCCCGCGTCCGCACCGCGATCGCCGCAGCCGCCGCGGCGCTCGCCGTCACCACCGTGACCGCCGCGGTCCCCGCCCAGGGCGCCGACGCGGCCCCGCACGCCCGTCCGGCGAGCGTCAGCGGATCCGGCCGCATCGTGTTCGACTACGCGCCCGACGACGAGATCCGGTTCACCGTCGACGCCCGGGCCGTCCCGTTCAGCCGCCCGTTCCCCGACGTCCCCGCGCTGGCGCACGGGCTGCCCACCGACGCCCGGGGCACCGTCACGATCTCCCACCGGGTCGCCGCCACCGGCCAGGTCGGCCACGCCGAGGCCGCGGTGGACTGCCTGGTCACCGGCGGCCCCGTCGCCACCCTGACGGCGATCGTCACCAGGTCCGACGTCCGGCCCGTCGGCGAGCGGATCGGCCTGAGCGTCTTCGACAGCCACGGCAAGGGCAAGGACCGCCTCGGCTTCTCCTGGGGCGTGGTCAACACGGACCTGGATTCCGAGGGCCGCCCCCGACCCGGCATAACCGGCACGTGCATGGCCCCGGCCCCGTTCAACCCGGTCGTCGAGGGCGGCTACCACGTCCACCACACCGAGCTGCCGACCCCGTGACCGGCCCCGTGCGCCACGGGCGGCGGCCACCGGAATCCTGTGGCCGCCGACCGCCCGTCCTGCCTATCGTCGGAGGATGACCACTCGAACCTTCCGCATCATGGTGCGCGGCGTCTTCGACGGCCTGAGCCCCGAACAGCGCGCGGAGCTCCTCGCCGACGCCGCCCGGCACGACGTCCTGCACGCGGCCTTCACCCGCGAGGGCCACCTCGCCTACGACCTCACCGCACGGGCGGCCTTCACCTTCCGGTTCCTGGACTCCGGCGAGGAGGAAGCGGACATCCTCGCCGCGACCGAGCGCGCCAAGCAGGCCGCCGAGGCCTGGCTCAGCGAGCGCGGCTACGGCTTCAAGAACCTCCGCACCCAGGCCGAGGACCTCTCCCAGGCCCCCCTCGGCAAGCGCCGGCGCCGCGCCGCCACCACCACCAACTAGCCCCCCTCCCCCTCCGCCATCTCCTTGACCGCTCAGCACCGGTATATACTTGAGCGCTCAAGGAGGTGGCAATGACAACCCCGCAGTCCGACACGCCGCAGTCCGACACGCCGAACGCCGACGCCCAGCAGCCCGCCGCACCGACCGTCGGCACCCCGACGCCCGACCCCCTGGACACGGCCCTGCGCCTGGTCCGCGCGCAGGCCACGCTGGTCAAGCACTTCGACGCGAGCCTCAGCGGCCTGCACGGCGTGAGCCTCTCCGACTTCACGATGCTCCTGCGCCTCGGCGAGGCCCCCGGCGGCCGCATGCGCCGCGTCGACCTCGCCGAGGCCCTCGGCCTGACCGCCTCCGGCGTCACCCGCGGCCTCGCCCCGCTCGAACGCATCGGCCTGGTCACCCGCGAGCCCGCCCCGCGCGACGCCCGCGTCGCCTACGCCGCCCTCACCCCGACCGGCCGTGAACGCCTCGCCGAGATGCGGACCACCGCCCGCCAGGTCGCCGCCGACGTCTTCGCCCAGTGGCCCGCGGGCGACCTCACCACCCTCGCCACCCTCCTCGGCCCCCTCACAGGCTCCCTCAGGTAGCGCCCGCACGGAACCAACAGAGGAACCACGCCCACGCGGAAACCCGAGTGCGCCGCCCGACGCGGCTCTGGGATCATGCCCGAATGGCGCAACACCTCGAACCCCTCGTGGTCCGGCACACGCACCGGATCCCCGTCCCCACCGGCACCCCCGTCCCCGCCGAGGGCCAAGGGGCCGACGCGGCACGGCAGTTCGACGCCGCGCTGATGTCCGTGGGCTTCAAGCTGTCGGCGGGCCTGCTGGAGCACCTGTCCGAGCTGCCCGCGGCCGCCGTCGTCGACACGGCCGCCCGCACGCTGGACACCGTCCGTGCGATGGTCGGCGACCACGTCACGCACAACGCCTACTTCATCGACTTCCCCGCCAACGTCCCGGACACCTTCGACTTCTGGACGCGGTGCATAGCCGAGGCGCTCGCCGACGACGCCACCCGCGAGAACACGATCGCCCAGCTGCGGACCGGCGTGGTCGACCTCCTGACCCTCCCCACCTATGGCAACTACCGCCACACCTACGCCGAGTTGCTCGCCGCCCACGACGAGCTGATCGCCGCCGCGGGCGACCGCCTCACCGTCCTGCACCCGGGCAACCCCCTGGCCGACGAGGTCACCGCCCTCTACCTGGCCCTGGCCGGCAGCACCACCCCGCTCGGCGAGGAGGCCCTGGCCGACCTGCGCACGCTCGCCGCACACTGCGTCAACGGCCCCCAGCCCGAGGCGATCCCGGTCCGCGAGAACCGCGCCGTCGTCAACCTCGCCCGCCTCGACGCCGGCGCGGAGCTCCTCGTCGACACGGCCACCGACGTGCTGCGCCTCGCCTGCGCGCTGTCCGACGGCGACGTGACGCTCGCCGAGCCCACCCGCTTCCGCTCGTTCTCCCGGCGCGTCCGCCGCACCCTGCTCACGGGCCTCGACGCGGTCATCGCCGGGAACCCGGCCAAGCTGGCCGACATCACCGCCCACCGCGAGCAGTTCAAGCGCCTCGGCGAGCGCCTCCATCCCCACGAGTACCCGCGACTCCCACACGCCGCCGACGCATTCGCCGTGGCCCGCGGCGAGCAGGAGGCCCGCTCCTTCGAGAGCCGCGTCGAGGAGCTCCTCCGCGCCGACGACGTGACGGGGGCCGTGCGAGTGCTCGCGTCCGCCCCCGGCAAGCTGTTCCGCGCCCTGGACCGGCTGCTGTGCGCGTGCCGCACCCAGGACGAGCTCGACACCGTCGTGTCCGCCGCCGAACGGGCCGCCCCGAACACCGCCGGCCGCGTCCTGCTCTCCGTCCGCGAGCACCTCCACAACCGCGCCGACGACGGCCGCACCGACGACGACCGCGCCGACCACAACCACACCGACCACAACCACGCCGACGACAACGCCCGCGGGAGCACCGACCCCACACCCCCCGCCCGCCGCGTCTTCGCCAACCGCCTGGGCCGGGCGTGGGTCACCGGCGACACCCGCCCGCCCCTGCCCGCCGCCGTGCGCAAGCACCTGATCGACGTCCTCGACGCCGAGCTGCGCCGCCGCCTGCCCACCCCCGGCCACCTGCTGATCGACCCGGCCGTCCTCGACGTCGCCCTGCCCCTCAGCGGCAAGGCGACCGCCTCCGGCCTCGGCGTGCTCCCGCGCGGCTCCCTCTCCCCCGTCGACGGCGAGCTCCTGCGCTTCTTCGTCCACTGGAAGCAGACCAGCCGCACCACCGACTTCGACCTCTCCGCGCTGCTCCTGGACGACGCCTACCAGACGATCACCTGGCTCTCCTACACCCAGCTCCGCGAGATCGAGGGCGAGCACTCCGGCGACATCACGGACGCCCCCGACGGCGCCTCCGAGTTCATCAACCTGCGCCTGGGCGCGGTCCGCGGCAGCTACGTCGTGCCGCAGGTGAACGTCTACTCCGGCGAGGGCTTCGAGCAGGTCGAGGAGTCGTTCTTCGGCTACATGCTGCGCGAGGCCGAGCAGCAGGGCCTCCCCTTCGAACCGCGCACCGTCCGCATGAAGTCCGACCTGCGCGGTCCCGGCAAGGTCGCCCTCCCCCTCGCCTTCCTGCGCACCCCGGACGGCCGCTGGCACGCCAAGTGGCTGCATTTGTACCTCCAGGGCGACCCGGACGCCAACCGGGTCGAGGGCAACCGGGTCTCCGTCGCGACCCTGCTGCGCGGCATCGTCGAGCGCGACCACCTCACCGTCCGCTACCTCGCCGACCTCATGGGCGCCCCCACCACGACCCTGTGGAACACCGCTTCCGGCACGACGCCCCCGCCCGGCCCGGTCACCTACATCGGCCTGGAACGCCCCGAGGGCCTGCACCCGGACTCGGTCGTCATCACCCCGGAAAACCTGCGCGACCTGATCCCCGCCTGACTGCTACGGTGATCCCCGGCGAGGCCATGGACGGGCTTCCTTCTCACTTCCCTGACCCTAGCCCGTCCGCTTTCCTCGCTCTCGACCTCACCGATGCCGGGGTGCCCACCACAGCACCCCGGCATCGTCGTTCCCCCACTCCTCGCCGCACACCCCACCCCCCGGCCCTCCCCGCGCGACGACCTAGGCTGGACACGCACCACCGGCCCGGACCAGCGTGAGGGGCGCCCCATGACGCACGGCAGCGACGACGGCGAGGCGCTCGACCTCGCCGCCGCCCAACGCGAGCACTGGCAGCGGACGTACGGCACCCACCCGGGCATGTACGGCGAGCAGCCGTCCGACCCCGCGCGGCACGCCGCCCGTGTCTTCGCCGCCGCCGGGGCGCAGGAGGTGCTGGAGCTCGGCGCGGGCCACGGACGGGACGCGCTGTTCTTCGCCCGCGAGGGCTTCACCGTCCTCGCCGCCGACTTCAGCCCGACCGGCCTGGAGCAGCTCCGGGCCACGGCCGCCGCACGGCAGCTCGCCGACCGCGTCACCACCGCCGTCCACGACGTCCGCCGCCCGCTGCCGTTCCCCGACGCCTCCGTCGACGCCGTGTTCGCCCACATGCTGCTCTGCATGGCGCTGTCCACCGAGGAGATCCACGCGCTCGTCGCGGAGGTCCGCCGCGTGCTGCGCCCGGGCGGGACGTTCGTCTACACCGTCCGCCACACCGGCGACGCCCACTACGGTGCGGGCACCGGCCACGGCGACGACATCTGGGAACACGGCGGCTTCGCCGTGCACTACTTCCCGCGCGCCCTCGTCGACGCCCTCGCCAAGGGCTGGCACCTCGCCGAGGTGCACCCGTTCGACGAGGGGGACCTGCCCCGCCGCCTCTGGCGCGTCACCCAGCACAGGGTCGCCACACCGAACACCCCCACCTGACCTCCCCACCTGACCACCCCGTCTGACCACCCCGCCAAAGCAGCCATCCCAAGCCCCCAACCCTCCGGAGACCACCCGATGACCACTGCCCAGCACCCCGCCCCCGACCTGAGCATCGACGGCACCGGTCTGCTCTGCGTACAGCTGCTGCTGCGCCTGCGCGGCCGGATCTCGGGCCACCCGGCCGGCACGGTGGTCCACATCCACACCACGGACCCGGCGGCCCCGCTCGACCTCCCGGCCTGGTGCCACCTGACCGGTCACGAGTACCTCGGCCCGGTCCCGCACCCGGCCACCGACCGCGAGGTGTACGCCATCCGCCTCACCGCCGCCGCCCTCCCCACGCGCCCCGACCGCCCCTGGCACCCCGCGCCCGCCGACAGCGGGACGACTGGCTGACGACCGACGGTCGCGGCCCGCCCGCCATGCCGCCGACCCGGCCGGTGTGCCACCATGGGGAAATCGAACGACCAAGCGCCATAGGGAGGTTGACCACCTTGGACGCGAATCCGGGTCCGATCCTCGACTGCCAGTGGCACGATCCTCAGGGCGACTGGCACCTGAGCGTCATCCGCAACGAGTCGGCGTGGGAGCTGTTCGCCGCCGCGCCCGTCCACTCGGAAACGATCCCCTTCGACGGCCCCGACGACGTCCGCCGCCTCGCCCAGGCACTGCTGGACCTTCCGGCCGAGCCCGAGCCGTACGAGTTCGAGTGGCACCTCTCGCGCACCGAGGACACCAGGCCCGGGGACGGGCACACCCTGTTCGCGACCTTCACGGTCGGGCTCGACCCGGCGGACGACCACCGCCCGTACCTCGCCTACCAGTCGTACTACCACCGGGGCCACTCGACCGCCCTCGGGCTGGAGGTGATCTGCGAGGACCCGCCGATCGACCGCCTCCGGGCCCAGGCGCACGCCCTCCTCACGAGCCTCCCGCAGCCGCAGCCGCTCCCGCCGCACCACACCCGCCGGACGCCCTGAGCCGACGGCCGCGAACAGGGCCCACCGGCCGGGAAAACGCGAGCGGGGGGGGGGCGCCCCCCGCGCGCCGCCCGGGCGGGCGGGGGGGCCGGCCGGCTGGGGCGGGGGGGGGGCGGGAGGGGCGGCGGGGCCGCCGC
>NZ_JBHWGV010000068.1:44368-51018 GCF_042732955.1 Kitasatospora sp. NPDC059747
GCCCCCCGCCCCACCCCCCCGCCCGCACCCCCGCCCCCCCGCGCCCCCACCCGCCCCCCCGGGCGGGAAACCCCCCCCCCCCCCCCCCCCGCCCGGGGGGGCGGGCGGCGCCGGAGGATCGCGCGGGAGAGCGCGGGAGAGCGCGGGAGAGCGCGGGAGAGCGCGGGAGAGCGCGGAAGAGACAGGGTCAGGCCGTCCGCCGCAGCAGCGCCAGGTACATCGCGTCCGTCCCGTGCAGGTGCGGCCAGAGCTGCACGTCCGGGCCGTCCCCGAGCGCGGGCACGCCGGGCAGCAGCGGCCGGGCGTCGATCCACTCGACGCGGCCGCCCTCCGCGCGCAGCACGTCGTCGACGACGGCCCGCGTTTCGGCGAGGTGCGGCGAGCACGTCGCGTACCCGACGACGCCGCCCACCCGGGTGGCCTCGATGGCGGAGCGCAGCAGGTCCCGCTGGAGCGGCCCGAACGCGGCGACGTCCGCGGGGCGCCGCCGCCACCGCGCCTCCGGCCGGCGGCGCAGCGCGCCGAGCCCGGAGCAGGGCACGTCCACGAGGACGCGGTCGAAGCCGCCGGAGCGCCAGGCCGGCCGCGTCCCGTCCGCCGCGATCACGGTGTACGGGCCGGGGTTGCCCTCCAGCGCCCGCGCCACCAGCCGGGCCCGGTGCGGCTGCTTCTCGCTGGCGACGAGGGCCGCGCCGCGCTCGGCGGCGAGGGCGCCGAGCAGTGCGGCCTTGCCGCCGGGGCCGGCGCAGCCGTCGAGCCACAGCCGGTCGGGGCCGTCCAGCGGAGCGGCGGCGAGGGCGAGGGCGACCAGCTGGCTGCCCTCGTCCTGCACACCGGCCCGGTTCTCCCGGACGGCGTCCAGCGAGCCCGGGTCGCCGCCCTCGGCGAGCCGCAGCGCGAACGGGGACCAGCGGCCGGGCTCGGCCTCCGGCAGGGCGTCGGCGAGTTCGCCGACGGCGACCCGTCCGGGCCGGGCGACGAGCGTGACCTCGGGCCGCTCGTTGTCGGCGCGCAGCAGGTCCTCGATCGCGGCGCGCCCGGAGGCGTCCGGCTGCCAGCGGCCGAGGGAGTCCCAGAGCGCGGAGACGACCCAGCGCGGGTGCGAGTGGACGACGGCGAGGTGGTCCTCGGCGTCCTGGTCGTACGGCGGGGCGACCTGCTCGATCCAGGCATCGAGGTCGCGGGCGCTGATCCGGCGCAGGACGGCGTTGACGAACTTCGCCTTGCCGTCGCCGAGCACGACGCGGGCGAGCTCGACGGTGGCCGAGACGGCCGCGTGGCTCGGGATGCGGGTGGCGAGCAACTGGTGGGCGCCGAGCGAGAGCACGTCGAGCACCGGCGGGTCGACCTTGCTCAGCGGCCGGTCGATGCAGGCGGCGATGATCGCGTCGTAGGTGCCCTGGAGGCGCAGGGTGCCGTAGACGAGCTCGGTGGCGAGGGCGGCGTCGCGCCGCTCCATGCCCTTCTGCTCGGCCTCGCGCAGCAGCGACGGCAGGATCAGGTTGGCGTAGGCGTCGCGCTCGTCGACGGCACGCAGGGCGCGGAAGGCGACGATCCGCGCCGGGTCCTTCTTGGGCCGGCGGTGCGGACGGGGGGCGCGGTTGGCGCTGGGAGTGCTCACAGGTGCCTCAAAGTGCTGCGGTGGTTATCAGTTGCGGTGGTTGTCAGCTGCGGTCGTTGTCAGCTGCGGTGGTTGTCGGACGAACAGTCGAACAGTAACGCCAAACCGGGTACCCCGGCCTCTCAGCCCCCGAAGCGCTCCCCGGCCTCCAGGCGCGCCCCGCGCGCCCAGTCCGCGGCCCGCATCTCCTTCTTGCCCTGCGGACGGACCTCGCCGAGCTCGATGTCGTGGCTGCCGGTGCCGACCCGGACGCTGTTCTTGCCCACCATGGCGACCTCGCCCGGCGCGAGCCCGGTCTCCCCGGGCAGGAGCTTGACCGGCCCGGTCACCTTGAGGCGCTCGCCGCGGAACTCCGTCCAGGCGCCGGGTGCCGGGGCGCAGCCGCGCACGACGCGGTCGATGCGCAGGGCGGGGTGGGTCCAGTCGATGCGGGCGTCCTCGACGGAGATCTTCGGGGCGAGCGTGACGCCCTCGGCCGGCTGCGGCACGGCGTGCAGGGAGCCGTCCGCGATGCCGTCCATGGTGGCGGCGAGCAGGCGCGCGCCGGACAGCGACAGCCGGGTGAGGAGCTCGCCGCTGGTGTCGGCCGGGCGGACCTCCTCGGTGATCACGCCGAAGACCGGGCCGGAGTCCAGGCCCTGCTCGATCAGGAAGGTGGACGCGCCGGTGACCTCGTCGCCGGCGAGCACCGCGTGCTGGACCGGGGCGGCGCCGCGCCACGCGGGCAGCAGCGAGAAGTGCAGGTTGACCCACCCGTGCTTGGGGATCTCCAGGGTGCCGGGGCGCAGCAGGGCGCCGTAGGCGACCACCGGGCAGCAGTCGGGGGCGAGTTCGGTGAGCCGGGCGACGAAGTCCGGGTCACTGGGCTTCGCCGGCTTGAGGACCTCGATCCCGGCCTCCTCGGCGCGCTGGGCGACGGGGCTGGCGACCAGCTTGCGGCCGCGCCCGGCGGGGGCGTCGGGGCGGGTGACCACCGCGACGACCTCGTGCCGGTCGGAGGCGAGCAGGGCGTCCAGGGCGGGAACGGCGACCTCGGGGGTGCCGGCGAAGACGAGACGCATCAAGTGCCTTTCTGAAAACGGGGATTCAGGCCAGTGGGGAGCTCAGCGCGCCGCGCCGAAGGTGCTGTGCGGGGAGACCTTGACGACCGGCGCCGGCCCGGTGCCCCACTCCGCCTCCCGGATCGCCCTGAGCGCGGCCTTGCGCTGCTCGGTGTCGAGCCGGTCGATGAAGATGATCCCGTCGAGGTGGTCGGTCTCGTGCTGGATGCAGCGGGCGAGCAGCTGGGTGCCCTCCAGGGTGACCGGGTCGCCGTACATGTTGAAGCCCTTGGCGACGACGCCGTACGCGCGCTTGGTGTCGTAGCGCAGGCCCGGCAGGGAGAGGCAGCCCTCGGGGCCGTCCTGCTCGTCCTCGCTCAGCGACAGGTCCGGGTTGATCAGGTGCCCGGTGACGCCGTCCACGTGGTAGGTGAACACCCGCAGGGAGACGCCGAGTTGGGGCGCGGCGAGGCCGGCCCCGGGGGCGTCGAGCATGGTGTCGGTGAGGTCCCCGACGAGCTTGCGCAGCTCCTTGTCGAAGGTGGTCACCGGCTGGGCGGTGGCGCGCAGGACGGGGTCTCCGAAGAGACGGATCGGCTGGATCGCCACGGGGCGCGGGCTCCTGTCCGTAGGGGCGCGGGGCTGGGACAACGGCTGGTTCACCGGCAAGTCTATGCAACCCCTCCGTGCGGCCCGGCCGGCCACCCGTCCCCCGTCCTCCGCCGTCCCGCCCCACGCACCCCGCAGGCCTCACGCACCTCATCAGGCGCTCCCGCACCGCCCGCCGGGCCCGTCCCGTGCCACCCACACCCGTGACTGGCATATCCCGAGTCCGCTCGGCGGCGTTACCCCGGCCCCCGCTTCGGCGTTGGTCAAGTGAGATTGACCGGGGCCGGGGCGCACGGGACACGGCGCTCCGGCCGAGCTGACCGTACGGAAGGTGGCACGTAGGCCATGGCCGAGCAGATCAACCACGACGCCCGGGCGCGGGCGAGCCTGCACCTGCTGGTGCGGGACATCGAGCGGGTGAGGCGCCAGGTCGACGCGCTGCGGACCCTCACCGCCCAGCTGGGCAACGTCTACCGCCCGCGCCGCCCCAGCACCTCGGCCGGGTTCGTGGTGTACGGCCGGGCGCCCGCGCCGACCGTGCGCCTGGCACAGGAGCTGCGGGAGAGCGTGGAGACGCTGGTGGCGGCGGCGGTCGAGTTCGACCGGGCACTGGGCTTCTCCTGGGACTCGGTCGGGTCGGCCCTCGGCGTCACCAAGCAGGCGGTGCACCGGCGGTACGGGATGCGCCGGCCGACCAGCGAACTGCTGGCCGCGAGCGGCGCCGTCCCGGGCCCGAGCCGCCCGGACCGCTCCGAGGAGCTGCCCGCACCCGCCGAGCGCAGCGGCCTGGCCGCGACCGTCCCGGCGGCCCGCCAGGGCGGCCTGGACCGCAGTGCACTGGAGCGCGCCGGCACGGACCGCCCCACCGTGGACCGCAGCGCCATCGACCGGACGCCCCTGGACCGGACGTCGATCGATCGCGGCGTCCCCGACCGTTCCCCCGCCGAGCGCTCCCCGATCGACCGCACCGGCATCCCCCTGCGCGGCTGACCCCTCCCCTCCCGAGGGCCCCCGGGGCGGGGTGGCCCACTCACCCCGCCCCCGCACGAGACGGAGCCGGGCCGCCCCCCGGCGCCCGAGCAGCGAACCGCCGCCACCACCCGGCGCCCGAACGGAGCACCACCGCTACCCGCCCGTCACCCGATGTCCAGCGGATCCACCCGCACCCGCACCGCCTCCGGTGTCCGCAGCGCGATCCGCGCGATCTGCGCCGCCTTCAGTGCCGCCGCCAGCGCCGCCCCCTGCCCGGGCGGCACGCGCAGCAGCGCGCGCTCCTGCTCCTCGCCGCGCAGCGCCGGCACGGGCACCGGCCCGAGGACGTCCGCGCCCTCCGGCAGCCGGATCAGTCCGAGCAGGTCGGCGACCGCCGCCGGGCTCCCCGCGACCGAGGCCATCCGGGAGACCGGCGGGAAGTGCAGCTGGGCCCGCTCGTCCCGCTCCAGCCCGGCGTGCCCGAGCGGGTCCCAGCGCACCAGGGCCTGCACCGGCCGCGCGGACGGCTCGGCGGCGACGACGACCGTCCCGCCCTCCGTCGACGGCCGGACGAGCGCGGCGGCCGCCAGCCACAGCCGCAGCGTCTCCTCGCCGGCCCGCAGATCGGGGCGGCTCAGCAGCGCCCAGCCGTCCAGCAGGAGCGCGGCGCCGTAGCCGGTGCCGCCCTCGACCACCGGTTCGGCGCCGGGCGTGGAGATCACCAGCGAGGCCTCGTCGGGCACGGTGGCGAGCACCGCGTCCCGCCCGGAGGTCCGCACCGGGATGCGCGGGAACGCCTTCCCGAGTTCCTCGGCCGTCCGCCGCGCGCCGACCACCTGGGCCCGCAGCCGGAAGGAGCCGCACTCGGTGCAGTGCCAGTCGTTCTCCGGCTCTCCGCACCACGCGCAGCACAGCGCGGCGTCCGCCGACGGCGCCTCCAGCGGCCCCTCGCACCGCCGGCAGCGCGCGGGCGTCCGGCAGCGTCCGCAGGCGAGCCGGGGCACGTAGCCGCGCCGGGGCACCTGGATGAGCACCGGGTGCCCGGCCGCGAGCGCCTCGCGCGCGGCCTCCCAGGCCACCGACGGCAGCCGGGCGGCCTGCGCGGCGGCGTCCCGGTGCTGGTCCTGGTCGGTGACGGTCCGCACGCGCGGCGCGACCTGCCGGACGGTCTCCCGGTCGGCGACCAGCGGCCGCGCCCACCCGGTGCTGACCAGCTGCGCGCCCTCGACCGTCACGGCGTGCCCGCCGAGCAGCACGGCCGCGCCCTCCTCGGCGGCCCGCAGCAGCGCGACCTCGCGGACGTGCGGGTGCGGGGCGCGCGGGTCGCTGTGGCTGCTGTCGCCGTCCGACCAGACCACGACCAGCCCGAGGTCGCGCACCGGCGCGAACATCGTGGCGCGGGTGCCGATGACGGCGTGCACCGAGCCGCGGCTCACCGCGAGCCAGCGCCGGTAGCGCTCGCGCGGACCGGCCTCCGCCTCCAGGGCGACGTGCATGCCCTCGCCGAGCAGCTCGGTGAGCGCCCGGTCCACCCGCGCCACCGAGCGGCCGTCCGGCAGGACGACCAGCGCGCCGCGCCCGCCCGCCAGCGTCGCCGCGACGGCCCGGGCGATCTCGTACGGCCAGCCGGGCCCGGGCAGCGCCGACCAGACGGCCCGCGGCGCGCCGCCGCCGGCCAGCGCGGCGAGGAAGTCGGGCCCGGCCGGGTAGCGCTGCCAGCCACCGGGGGCGGGCGCCGCCGGGCGCGGGCGCGGCGGCGGGGAGTCCTCCGCCTCGGCCTTGGCGTGCCGGGGCGGGATCGCCAACTGGAGGACGTCCGCCAGCGTGCCCGCGTACCGGTCGGCGACGGTCCGGCACAGGCGCAGGAGCTGCGGGGTGAGGACGGGCTCGGGCGACAGCACCTGGGCGAGCGGCGCGAGCGGGCCGGGGAAGTCGCTCTTCTCCAGCCGCGCCACGATGAACCCGTCGTGCAGCTCCCCGCCCTCGCGCTGCCCCTTGACGACGCGCGCGCCGAACCGGACCCGCACCCGGACGCCGGGAAGGGCCTCCTCGGCCATCGCGGCCGGGACCTCGTAGTCGAAGAACTTGTCGATGGTCAGCACGCCCTTGTCGACCACGACCCGGGCCACCGGCAGGTGCTCGGCCCGCTTCGCGCCGCGCCACGTCCGCGGCTTGGCCTTGCGGACCGTCTCCCGGATGAACGCCAGCTGCTCCGGCTCGGCGCCCCCGTTCTCCCCTGTTGTGCTGCTCATCGCTCCCAAGTACTACCAGGTCACACCGACAGGACGCGCAGAAGCGGGGGGGGGCCCCGGCCGGGGGGGGGGGCCGGGGGGCGGGGTAGCGGCGGGTGAAGCGGGCGTGGGGGGGGGGGTGGTGTGCTGGCGGGGGGGGGGGGCCGCGGTGGAGTC
>NZ_JBHWGV010000069.1:0-444 GCF_042732955.1 Kitasatospora sp. NPDC059747
CCCCCCGCGCGGGGGGGGGGGGGGGGGGGGGGGGGGGGGGGGGGGGGGGGGGGGTGGGGGGGGGGGGGGCCCCCCCCCCCGCACCGCCGGAACACGACGTCACGGTGCTCAGGCCGAGGCAGAGGAACCCGGCGAGGGTGGCGGCCCTCACCGAACCGGCGAGCGTGGTCTTCTTCATGATTCGGATGCCTCAGAGAAGTCGATGGTGTGTCAATCCCGGCGCAGAGCGGAGCGGACCTCGCCTCGACGCCGTGGAACCATCGTGTCGGACCTGCCACGCGGGCACATCCGTAGAACTACCGAACCGTCTCCGTTCCGGGAAGAGCACCTCGACCTCGGGTGGTGTCACGCCGCGCGCGCGGCGTTCCTGGGCGTCCGGCGGCGGCCGGCGGGGCCCTGGTCGTGGGGGGCGGGGCGCGGCGGGGGGCGCCGGCTCTCCGCCCA
>NZ_JBHWGV010000069.1:454-21080 GCF_042732955.1 Kitasatospora sp. NPDC059747
GTCCTCGTCCTGCCCCTGGGGCTCCCCCGCGCGGCCCCCGCCGCCCCCGGCCGCCCGCGGAGGCGGACCGGGCGTCTCCGCCGGGACGGCCGCGGCGGCCGCGGCTCGTCGACACGCTGCGGCGCGGCCGCTCGACCACGGGGTCGGCGATGACGACGGGCACGCCGGTGGGCACGCGGGCGCCGGTGATGCGCGCCAGGTCCTCGTCGCCGGCGCTGACCCTGGTGGTGACGGGGGTGATGCCGGCGGCGCTCATCAGGCGGGCCGTCGCGCGGCGCTGGCTGGGCAGGACCAGGGTGACGACGGTCCCGGACTCGCCGGCCCGGGCCGTGCGCCCGCCCCGGTGCAGGTAGTCCTTGTGGTCGCTCGGCGGGTCCAGGTTGACGACGAGGTCGAGCCCGTCGATGTGGATGCCCCGGGCCGCCACGTTGGTCGCGATCAGCGCGGTCACCTCGCCGGTGCGGAACTGGTCCAGGGTGCGGGTGCGCTGCGGCTGGGACTTGCCGCCGTGCAGGGCCGCGGCCTTCACGCCGTTCGCGAGCAGGTCCGTCACCAGGCGGTCCGCGCTGTCCCTGGTGTCGGCGAACATGATCAGTCCGCCGTCGCGGGAGGCGATGTGCGCGATCGTGGCGTTCTTGTCGACGTTCTGCACGTGCAGCACGTGGTGCTCCATGGTGCTGACCGTCGCCGCGGACGGGTCCACCGAGTGGGTGACCGGGTCCTTGAGGAACTGCCGCACGAGGCGGTCGACGTTGCGGTCCAGGGTGGCGGAGAAGAGCATGGTCTGGCCGCCCGCGGCGACCTGTTCGAGGAGCTCGGTGACCTGCGGCAGGAAGCCCATGTCGGCCATCTGGTCGGCTTCGTCGAGCACCGTGATGCCGACCCGGTCCAGCCGGCAGTCGCCGCGCTGGATCAGGTCCTTGAGCCTGCCCGGGGTGGCCACCACGACCTCGGCGCCGCGGTTCAGCAGCCAGGCCTGGCGGCTCATCGACGTCCCGCCCACCACGGTCGCCATCCGCAGGTGCACGGCGCGGGCGTAGGGGGCGAGGGCCTCGGAGACCTGCTGCGCGAGCTCGCGGGTGGGGACCAGGACCAGGGCCAGCGGCAGGCGCGGCTCGGCCCGCTGCCCGGCCGTGCGGGCCAGCACGGGGAGGCCGAACGCGATGGTCTTGCCGGAGCCGGTCCGGCCCCGGCCGAGGAGGTCGCGGCCGGCCAGCGAGTTCGGCAGCGTCGCGGCCTGGATCGGGAACGGCGCGGTGACGCCCTCGCGGGCCAGCACGGACAGCAGCGCCTTCGGCATGTCCAGGTCCTCGAAGGCCTCGACGGCCGGCAGCGCCGGGGTGGTGCTCACCGGCATCGCGAACTCGCCCTGGGCGGACGGGCCCTGAGGGGCGCTCCGGCCGGCGGGGCGGCGGCCTCCGGCGGGCCGGTCGCCGTAGAAGGAGCTTCCGCCGGAGCGGGAGCCCCGGGAGGAGCGGGAGTTGGCGTTCTGGTACGAAGAGCGACTGGAGCGGGCCATGCGGAGAACCTTCCTCGGGGCGGCACGTCACGAGGAAGGCTCCGGGGCGCGAGGCGCGGGCGGAGACCGCAAGGGAACGGGCCGAGAATGTGACGGGCGGAGCGTGGACGGTGGAACCGTGCGGCACGTCACCTACGGTCGGCGCTCACCGCGGAGGGCGGGAGCGGGGAACCTCGAACCGTGAGCTGTCACGGCAGGGCGCCGATCCCGACGCGGCGCTGTGCGTCTCGCGTGGGGATGGCCGCCGGTGGCGGAGCCAGGGCCTTGAACGGCCGGGGGGATGCGTCGTGGCGCGATGCCGAGGGGCCCGCACCGGGCGTGTGCGCGGTGCGGGCCCCTCGCTACCAGGCGGGTGCCGTGGCAGAAGTACTACAGCGGGCGGATGTTCTCGGCCTGCGGGCCCTTCTGGCCCTGCGCGACGTCGAACTCGACCTTCTGGCCCTCAAGCAGCTCACGGAAGCCGTTGGCGTTGATGTTCGAGTAGTGGGCGAAGACGTCGGGGCCGCCACCCTCCTGCTCGATGAAGCCGAAGCCCTTCTCCGAGTTGAACCACTTCACGGTGCCATTAGCCATAAAAATTACTCCTTCAAGGGGCTGTCCGAAGCCCGCACGGTGCGGGTTTCGAGTCGCCGCATGGAGTGCCCACCCGGGGAAGAGCCGGGAAAACAAAAAATGCGCCTGCAAAACATCGGCAGGCGCACACAAAGTTCTTGGGAACCACTACTGCAACTAAAACGACTCTAGCAGGCTCGGGCCTGCGACGGGTCGATTTTCCACGCCCGATTCCGGGACGGGTTCCCGTGCCGCGGCCGGAGTACCGTGGAACACGTGGCGCACGAGCGCATGCGCGCGGCAGCCGACGACTCCTCGCAGAGCCCGGTCGGGGCTGTCGGCAGGGTGACGGTGCCCATTCCGCCGGGCGGTCCGGGCGAGGTCCTGGTCGCCCTGCGGGGCGGGTCGGAGGCGTTCGCGGCCTGGTGCTCGGAACCGGTCGGCCGGGACGTCCGGGTGGTCGTGGTGGACGCGATCTCGGCCCGCTCGGTGATCGTCGAGCTCCTGCCGCCCTAGGCGCGTGTCGGAATCCCCGCAGGTCAGGTGGTCGGTCATGTTCTTCTGGCACGTTCCCGCACCCAACGAGGCGATGCTCATATCCGGGTCCAAGCGTCAGTCGCAGGACACCCAGTTCCGCATCGTCACCGGTCACGGCAGCCTGGTCCTGCCGGTCAAGCAGAAGGTCCGGATGCTCTCCCTGGCCCTCCGGGAGGCGACGATCGCCGAGGACTGCGTCACCCAGCAGGGCATCCGGCTCACCGTGCGCGCGGTCTGCGTGTTCAAGGTCGGAGACGACGCCGTGTCGATCGCCAACGCCGCCCGCCGCTTCCTCTCGGAGCAGAACCAGATGGAGGAGCTCGTCGGCCGGATCTTCGCCGGCCACCTGCGGTCGATCATCGGCGGGCTGACCGTGGAGCAGATCATCCGGGAGCGCAGCAGGGTCGCCCAGGAGGTGATGGCGGGCAGCCACGGCGAGATGGAGAAGCTCGGCATCGTGGTCGACGCCCTGCAGATCCAGGAGATCGAGGACTCGACCGGCTACATCGACAACCTCGCCGCGCCGCACGTGGCGGCGGTCGCCAGCCAGGCCCGGATCGCCCAGGCCAAGGCAGACCAGGAGGCCACCGAGCGGGAGCAGCAGGCGGCCGCGCTGAAGGCGGAGTACGAGCGGGACACCGCGATCAAGCGGGCCGGCTTCCTCGCCGAGACGGAACAGTCCAGGGCCCGCGCCGCCCAGGCCGGCCCGCTCGCCGAGGCCCGCGCCTCCCAGGACGTCATCGAGGAGCAGACCGCGCTCGCCCAGCGCCGGGCCGCGCTCGCGGCGCAGCAGCTGGAGGCGGAGGTGCGGCGCCCGGCGGACGCGGAGGCGTACCGGCAGCGGACGCTGGCCGAAGCCGCCCGTGACCGGGTGAAGTTCGAGGCGGACGGCAGCGCCTACAGCGAACGGACCCTCGCCCAGGCACAGGCGGACGCCAACACGGCCCGGGCCGACTCGCTGCGCGGCGGGAACCAGGAACTCATCGCCGCCAACCGGATCGTGGAGAACCTCCCGGCCCTCGCCGACGCGGCCGCCCGCGGCATGTCCGGGGCCGACCTCACCGTCCTCAACGGCAGCGACGGCGTCAACCAGATGGCCGCCGGCATCGTCAGCCAGGGCCTCGCGATCCTGCACTCCCTCCAGCACTCGACGGGCCCGCACGGCGACGGCAAGGCCAACCCGGCCCCCCGGATCCCGGAGCGCACCTGAACCCCGGCGGGAGCTCACTCCCGGTGGGTCCGCCCGCTCTCGGGGCGGACCCACCGGGATGATCGCCGCCTAGACGGGGACCGTCACGAAGGTCTGGCCGGACTCGTTCACGACCGACACCGAGGCCACGTCCTCCGGTGCGACGATCGCCGAACCGTCCAATGTGGTACCGGACTTGGCGCCGACGGTGGAGACCAGCCAGCCGCCCGCGTCCGCCTTCGTCCCGCCCTTGCCGTTGACCACCAGGTGGCAGCGCTGGCCGGCCGGGATGCCGGTGACGGCCGCGTTGACCCGGACCCAGCCCATCGCCGGGGTCACCGTCAGCGTCATCCGGGCGCCGGTGGCCGGGTCCGTCGCGGAGCCCGTCCTGGTGCCGGCGGGGGGCGGGGTGGCGACGGTGGTGCTCGGAGCCGGGCCGGCGGCCACCGGTGGTGCGGGCGCGGTGGTGCGGCCCAGCGCGATCCCGGCGACGAGCGCTGCTGCCGCAGCGACAGCGGCGGCAGCGCCGATCCGGGCCCGGCGCCGGCGCAGCGCCGAGCCGCGTTCGGCCCGGGCCCGGCGCAGGGTGCGCTGCAGCAGCAGGTCGCCGCCCTCGGGCGGGCCGTCCACGAGCAGTTCGGGCGGCACCTCGCCCAGGGCGGTCTCCAGCTCGCGCAATTCGGTCACCTCCTGACGGCAGGCCGGGCAGTCGGCCAGGTGCCGTTCGACCGCCGCCGCCTCGGCCGGATCGAGCGCACCCAGCACGTAGGCGCCGACGAGCTCCGCGCTCCACTCGTGCGGTGTCGTGCTCACGTCGTTCCTGTTCGCGTCGTTCCCGTTCGAGTCGTCCCTGGTCACGCCGACACCTCCTGCCACGTCCCCGACCTGCCGGTGTACGAGCGTTTGAGCGCCCGGAGCGCGTAGTGCGCGCGGGACTTGACCGTTCCGGCCGGCACCCCCAGCTGCTCCGCGGCCTCGCTGACGGACAGCCGCTGGAAGTAGATCGAGCGCAGCACGTCGCGGTGCTCGGGCGAGAGCCGCTCCAGCGCCTGCGACATCACCAGCGCCTCCACCACGCCCTCGGCGTGGTCGTGCTCGACCGGCACGGTGGCCGTCGCCTCGGAGACCTCCGCCACCTCGGCCGGCCGGGCCGCCCGGGCCCGGAACCGGTCGGTGATCAGGTTGCGCTCCACGGTCAGCAGCCAGCCGCGCACCGACCCGCGGGCCTCGGTCAGTGCCTCGGGGTTGCGCCAGGCCCGGATCAGGGTCTCCTGGACGGCGTCCTCGGCCGCCGCGCGGTCGCCGGTGAGCCGGACGGCGTAGGCGAGCAGCGCGGCGCCGTGCTGCTCGTAGAGCGTCCGGATCAGTGCCTCGTCGGCGGCGTCCTGCCGCCCGGCTGATCGTGTCCTCGCCATCCGCCATTCCTCCGTCGTCGGGTGCCACGTCCAGCACGTACGCGGGGGCCGTTCGGTTCAACCGGATTCCCGGCAGGTCCGGTCCTGGTTCAGGCAGGCCACCACGGCGGCCATCTGCCGGTCGGTCATCAGGCCGATGAACACCGCGTGGTCGGTGAGCGGACTGTGGTGCTGCTCGGGGAAGGCGTCCAGGGCGAACTCCCGGGCCGGCGGCGGGCGGTAGCCGACGGTCACCCGCAGGTGCGGGATCGGGAAGGTGTCGTGCGGGCAGACGCCGGCGGCGTCCGGGAACCGCACGTGCGAGCGGTGGCCGGAACTGTCCGTGCCGCGCCCGTCCCAGCAGCTGGGGAAGTCCAGGGTGCGGGTGAGGAGGCTCCCGGCGGGGCAGAGCGGGTAGCGATCGGTGGTCGTGCGGCCGGCGAAGCCCGTGCAGCCCCAGCGGGCGCCGGCGTCCGCGCCGCCGTCGGTGGCGGCGGTCGGGTCGCCCTCCAGGAGCCGGAGGAAGCGCGGCATCGGTACGACCTTGGCCCATGGATTGCCGAGGTACTCGATGGTGACGGTGTCGGGGGTGAGGATCTCGCCGGTGTTGCCGTGCGGGTCGTCGTCGGGCGCCCCGGCCGTGGTTCGCGGTGCGGCGCCGTCGGTGCGGCGCAGCACCGGCCAGTAGTAGGTCGAGCGGTCGCCGCTGGTGCAGGTGGTCGCGGCGGCGGCGAGGCTGTCGTCGGTGGAGTCCGCGTCCGTGGAGAGGTTGCCGACGTAGTCGTGCACGTGGTGGGCGCCGCCCACGGTGCCGGGTGAGATCACCACGTTGTCCGCGTTGCGGTGCCCCTCCTGATTGCGCCCGCAGTCCTGCGCGTACGAGCCGGTGGAGGCATCCGGTCCGGCGGCGGACGGAGGGGCGGGTGCGGCGACGGCCACGGCGGTGATGTCGACGAACCCGGCCGCCGGGTCCCGTTCGGCCGGCCAGTACCTGACCGCCAGCAGCGACAGCCCCAGGGTGAGGCAGAGCAGGACGCCGACCGGGAGCGCGACGCCGCCCAGCCGGTGGTGATCACGTTCCCGGTGCACCGCGACAGTCTGGGCGACGGGCCGCCGCCCGGGCAAGGCGGCCCATCACCCGGACTGTCGGGCGCGGCGGGGCGGGTCAGTAGCCCCCGGAGTAGCCGCCCTGCGACGGGGCGGCCGACGGGGTCTGGGCGGCGGACGGGGTCTGGGCGGGGGCCGGGGCGGAGGCCTGGCCGGGCATGCCCGCCGCCTTCTTCCCCTCGGGCGTGCTCGCGAACCAGGTGCCGCCGACGCCCTGGCCGCTGGTCTGCCCCGCCGCGGTGTCGCCGGCGAAGCGGTAGAGCGGCCAGCCGTTGAGGGTCACCTGCTTCGTCCCGTCCGGCCGGGTCACGCTGCCGACCAGGGTGGAGTCGACCCCGGTGACCTTCACCGGGTCCTGGGCGGTGAGCGGCGGCCACTTCGCCGCACAGGCGTCGGTGCAGGTGCTCGCGGACGGCTTGGCGGTGTCCTTGTCGAAGCGGTACAGGGTCCGGCCGGCCGAGTCGGTGACGATCGGCCCGAGCGCGGGCGAGTTCGCGGCGACGATCCGGACCCCGGAGGAGCCGCCGGCTGCGGGGGCGGACGCCGTGGCCGCCGGGGCGGCGGCGGTGCTGGAGCTGTTGCCGCCGTACCCGCTGCTCGTGTCGGGCCCGCAGGCGGTGGCGGCGAGCGCGAGCAGGGCGACGCCGGACACGGCGACCAGGCGGCGGGCGGCGAAGGCGGGGACGGTGAACGTGGGCATGCTGAACTCCCCCTGGAGCAGGTGTGGTTGTGGATTCGGGCGGTGTCGCCCTGTGCACCCTCCACACGGATCCTCGGCGGGATCGGTTCAACGCCGTCGGAAATTTTTCCTGACCGACTGTCCGTTCCTGTCGGCGCCGGCATCATCGGAGCGGGATCAGCAGTTGCAGGCGCAGCCCACGGCGGCTGTCGGTTCGGCGTCCTGCTCGATGGTGGTGCAGCAGGTGTCGCCCACGGCGGCGGAGCCCCTGCCGAGAGTGTCGGCGTCGGCCTTGACGACGTAGACCTCCCAGGGTTCCTTGCCGGGGCCGTGTACCCAGACCTTGTCCTGAAGGGCATAGCAGCAGGAGGTGTCGTTCTCCTCGAAGGTGGCCAGGCCGGCCTCCTTGAGCCGGACGGTGGTCGCGGCGACCTGCTCGGTGGATGCGACCTCGACGCCGAGGTGGTCCAGGCGGGTCTCCTCGTCCGCTTCGCCCTCGATGAGGACGAGTTTGAGCGGGGGCTCGGTGATGGCGAAGTTGGCGTAGCCGGGGCGGCGCTTGGCGGGTTCGGTGCCGAAGAGCTTGGCGTAGAAGGCGACGGAGCCTTCGAGGTCGGCGACGCGCAGGGCGAGCTGGACGCGGGACATGGTGATCCTCCCTGATCCGGATTCCTGTTTCGATGGACATCGATACAGGCGAGCTTGCCACCGGATTAGATGAGCGTCAACATAGACACATGTCGAATCTGGAGCTGAAGGTGCTCGACCAGGACGGGACGGCGGTCGCGTGCTGCTCGCCGATGGTCCGCGAGCCGCTGGACGAAGAGGCCGCCGTCGACCTGGCGAGGATGTTCAAGGCCCTGTCCGACCCGGTGCGGCTGCGGCTGCTGTCGCTGATCGCCTCGCACGAGGGCGGCGAGGCGTGCGTCTGCGACCTGACCGGTCCCTTCGACGTCTCCCAGCCGACCATCTCCCACCACCTCAAGGTCCTGCGCGAGGCCGGCCTGGTCGGCTCCGAGCGTCGCGGGACCTGGGTCTACTACTGGGTGCTGCCCGTCGCGCTGGCCAAGCTGTCCGCCCTGCTCCAGGCGCCGGCCACCGCCGGGGGGTCCAGATGACCGGGACGGCTCCGCTGGGCCGCCGGGCGGCCGTCGAGTTCACCGGCACCGGCGCGCTGGTCGCCGTCGTGGTCGGCTCCGGCATCCAGGCCACCGAGCTCTCGCAGGATGTCGGCGTCCAACTGTTGGCCAACTCGCTCGCGACCGTGTTCGGCCTCGGCGTACTGATCCTGCTCCTCGGCCCGGTCTCCGGCGCCCACTTCAACCCCGCGGTCACGCTGGCCGCCTGGTGGACCGGCCGCCGCGACGGGGACGGGCCCACGCTGCGGGAGGCGGCGGCCTACGTCCCGGCCCAGGTCGCCGGGGCGATCGGCGGCGCAATGCTGGCGGACGCGATGTTTGCCGAGCCGGTCGTGGACTGGTCGACTCACGCCCGGTCGGCGCCGCACCTCTGGCTGGGCGAGGTCGTCGCCACCGCCGGTCTGGTCCTGTTGATCTTCGGACTGGCCCGCATCGGCCGCACGCACCTCGCCCCGGCCGCGGTCGCCTCCTACATCGGCGCCGCCTACTGGTTCACCTCCTCCACCAGCTTCGCGAACCCGGCCGTGACGATCGGCCGCGCCTTCACCGACACCTTCGCCGGCATCGCCCCCGCCTCCGTGCTGCCGTTCATCGCCGCCCAACTCGTCGGTACGGCCGTCGGCGTAGCCCTGGTCGCGGTGCTGTTCGGCCGCCCGACCCCGGCCGGCGAGGACGTGGTGGTCCCGCACGGCGACCACCACCCGGCCCCGGCCGCCCGCTGACCCCGCCTTCCCCTCACTGCCTTCCCCTCACTGCATTCTCCTGCCCGCCCCGAAAACCCGAGGACCCCGTTCGTGAGCACTCCCGCCGTCCTGTCCGTCCCGTCCGTCCCCTCCGTGCTGTTCGTCTGCGTGCACAACGCCGGCCGCTCCCAGATGGCCGCCGCCTTCCTCACCCGCCTCGGCGGCGACCGGGTCGAGGTCCGCTCGGCCGGCTCCGCCCCGGCCGAGGCCGTGAACCCGGCCGTGGTCCAGGCCCTGGCCGAGGTCGGGATCGACATCTCCGCCGAGACCCCGAAGGTGCTCACCACCGAAGCCGTTCGGACGTCCGACGTCGTGATCACCATGGGCTGCGGCGACGCCTGCCCCTACTTCCCGGGTAAGCAGTACCTGGACTGGAAGCTCGACGACCCGGCCGGCCAGGGCGTCGACGCGGTCCGCCCGATCCGCGACGAGATCGAACGGCGGATCCGGGGCCTGCTCGCCGACCTCGGCATCGAGCCCCGCTGACGGCGGCGACGAACGGGCGGGGGCCTCGGGCGAGCTGCTGCCCCGCGCGGCGGGCAGTGGAGCACCGGCCCCGCCGGAAAGATCGATGTCAGGCCGTGCGACGCTGGAGCGATGCCGCCCGTCTTTGCCCCCGCGGAGCCGATAACGCCCGATCCCGTGGGCGACGTGCCGAGCACGTTGCTCACCCAGTCCTGGCTCGACCTGTCGTTCCTGCACTGGGCCGCCGACCCCGCGGACGTGGCCCCGCTCCTCCCTCCCGGGACGGTGCCGGACACGCACGACGGCCTCACCTACATCGGCCTGGTGGCCTTCCGGATGCACCGCGTGGGCTGGTTCAAGGTGCCGGGCATCCCGTACCTCGGCACCTTCCCCGAGACCAACGTGCGGCTCTACTCGGTGGACCGGCACGGGCGGCGCGGCGTGGTGTTCCGGTCGCTTGAGGCCTCGCGGCTGCTGCCGGTGGCCATCGCCCGCAGCGCCTTCCGGCTGCCCTACATGTGGGCCAGGATGGAGATCCGCCGCGACGCGGACACCCTCACCTACACCAGCAGGCGGCGCTGGCCCGGACCGCGCGGCGCCCGCTCCCGGATCGCCGTCCGCGTCGGCGGGCGGATCGAGGAGCCGACCGCCCTCGAACACTTCCTGACCGCCCGCTGGGGCCTGCACAACGCCTTCTTCGGCCGGACGGTGCACCTGCCCAACGTCCACCCGCGCTGGCCGCTGCACCGGGCCGAACTCCTGGAGTGCGACGACGAGTTGGTGGCCGCGGCCGGCCTGCCGGCGCCGGCCGGGCCACCGGTGAGCGTGCTGTACTCCCCGGGCGTGCCCGTCCGCTTCGGGCCTCCCGCCCGCCCGGGCGGCCTGCCCACCCCCTGAGCCCTCCTCCGCACCGACCCCTTGCCAGGCGCGCCCGACCCCCGCTTCGATGCGAGTAAGCGAGGAATGGGAGGGGTTCCCGTGCAAGAGATCTGGTTCGCCGACGTCCTGCGGCACCTGCGCGTGCTGCTCGCCGCGTTACCGCCCCTGATCGAGGAGTACCGCGAGCGGCGCATCGCCGGCGGGATCGAGGGCCTGCTGGAGTGGACGCTCCCGTGGGGCATGGACGACGGCGTCGGGAACGTCCGGCTCACGGTGGTGGAGGTCCCCTCGGGCTGGGGCGAGCGGAAGCGCGTACGGGTCGTCGTGGCGGCGGACGCGAAGCCGTTCCACGAACGGAAGGGCTCGGACGACCTGCCCCTGCCCCGCTACGACGAGAAGGCCCGCCGCCCGCTCTGGTTCCCCCGGAGCGCGAGCCTGGCCAGCGAGATGGCCGGGTACCTGTTGGACCACGTCGACGGCGACACGGGCTCGCTCCGCGCGGAGGCCGGGAACGCGGCGAGCTTCACGGTGGTGATCATGCCGGCCGAGGCCGGGTGAACTCGGCCCGGCCGCCCGCCGTCACCACCCGTCAGGGGCCGGCGGGGCAGAGGTGGGTGTATTCGTGCGCGTGGGCGCTGTACAGCGTCGGCTGGTCCAGGGTCTCGTCGGTGGTGAAGATGAAGTCCACCGTGACGTCCGGGAGATCGGCGACGGTGGTCCGCATGGTGAACTGCGGGAGGGAGTGGGTCTCGGGGACGCGTTCCCAGTGCACACCGGCGGCGGTGAAGGCGTCCGAGAGCTCCCGGAAGCCGGGCGGTCCGGGGAAGGAACCGTACTCACCCGGCCCGTCGACCGGGAGGACGACGTCGTCGTACCACGTCCGGACGGAGACCGTGTTGACGATCCCGCACCGGCACACGTCGACCGACATGCAGCCGAACCGGAACCACTGCGGCCACGGCAACCCGTCGGCGACGCGCCCCGAATCCTCGGCCTCGCCCCGCTCGGGCACCGGGTACGGCCCGAGCGGGCGCAGGCCGGCGAAGTCCCCGGTCGAGCCGTATCGCGTCAGGAGGTCCACGAGCGCTGCTGTCGTCATGTGTTCATGATCGCACCGGTGGTCGGGCAGCGGGGTCAGTCGCACAGGGCGGAGCTGAGGACGTCGAGCATCTTGGAGCCGGAGACGGTCATCGTGTTGGACACCAGCGAGGCGTGGCGGCCGTTGGGGGCGAAGACGGTCATCGTGGTGTAGCCGGGCACCCCGCCGCTGTGGCCCCAGGCCGCGCCGCCGCAGCGCAGCGGGAAGGTCTGGAGGCCGAGGCCGTAGCCCGTACCGCATTCTGTGAGGTTGGATTCTGCGATTCCTTGATGCCGCTGGTGTGCTGGAGGAGCCGGCGCACGGTGATGGTGTTGCCGTCGAAGCCGTTCCCGTCCACGACGCCCGGAAGGTAGCGCTCGATGGGTGCGTCGAGGGAGACCTTGCCCTCGTCGACGATGCGCGCCGTGCACGAGAGCGTTATCGGTCAATCGGCTGTCGGCTGTTTTCAGCGGAGGGTGCCGGGCGCCGGCCCGAGGCGGAATCCCTCGGGCCGGTCCGGCGTCGCTCACTTGAGGCCCAGCATCTTCTGGATCTTCGGGGGGATCGAGATGTACCACGTGCCGTCCGGCCGTCGTTGTTTCCCGAGGAGCCGCTGGGCCTTGACGCTCTCGTGTTCCAGCACCCTTGCCCAGGCGCTCCCTTCAGGGGTGTCCCGGCCGAGGGAGTCGGGATCACCGGGAACCTGGATCATGAAACCGGGGGCCTTCGCGAGCCGGCGCACCAGGTCCAGCACTCCCGTCTCGTTCTCCCACTTCTGCGGGATGTTGAGGTTGGGCTCCGCCTGCGCGTGCCCCTGCGCCGGCGCGGCCGCGGCGGACGAGGAGGCTTCTGCGGGGGCGCTCTCGGTGACGACTGGCGGGGGCTCCGTCGGGACGTAGTTCCGCTGGAGGTCCGCCGTGGTGTCGCGGTGGCGCTTCAGGGCGTTGTCGATCAGGTCGCGGTAGTCGTCCTTGCCGGTGACCGGGTGGACGGGACGCGAGAACGGGTCGTAGTCGACGCCGAAGTTCGCGGCCATGTCCATCACGAAGTGGTAGCGGTGGATGTCGGTGAGGTCGCGACGGTAGTCGGTGTACCAGAGGCTGAGGAGCGAGAAGGCGAGGGCCTTCTTCTCCTCCGGGGTGGCGCCCGCCTCGTGGGCGAGCCTGATCAGCTTGCCGGTGGTGCGCGACGGGCCGAGCGAGACCGGGTAGCCCAGCCGGCCGGCGGTCGCGACGTGCGGGTCCAACTGGTTGGGGGTGGCCGCTGCGCCGCGGAAGGTCCGCTCGACGGGGGTCCGGTCCAGAGGGGGGTTCGGAGGCGGATCGGCCGTGGTGCTCGTCCAGTTGGGATACGTGCGTTCCGACGCGGGGTCCGGGACGTCGCCGAGCACGTAGCCCCTGAACTCGATGTCGGAATCCTGCTGCGCGGCCCTCGCGTCGGGCTCGGTGGTGGGCTTGATCTCCTTGACGGTGACGTGGTGCGCGAGGTCCTTCGGCTCCGCCATGTACATGAGTTCCGCCACGTCGTGGATGGTCGAGATCAGCGTGGAGAACGACTCGGTGTGGGGTGAGCCGAGGATGTCGTTGATCGTCTTCGTGCCGTGCTCGACGAACGGGAGGTACAGGCGCTTGAGGGCGGCCAGGTCCGCGCTGCTGCTCCCGAGGTGCTGGGTGAACTCGGCGTTGCCCGTCGTGTTCGCCGCCAGCCACGGGATCAGCTTCGTCTGCACGAAGTTCGAGTTGGACGCGTGGATGTCGGAGTCCTGGCGGACGGACAGGGCGAGGTCGCGCTCGATCTCGGCCATCGGGAGGGACTTGACCCGGTCGAGGACCGCCGAGGCCGCCTGGTCCTTCGTCTTGTAGACGCGGGAGAGCGCGTCCCGGGATTCCGCGCTCCGGCCTCCACCGTTCGCCGTCGGCATGGACGGCGGTGCGGGGGCCGTGACCCACTCCGTGAGGACCTTGACGATCGAGGGCCGTTGGGCCGGGTCGTACCACCGCCGATGGAGGTCCGGGTGGCCCTCCAGGCCGGCGCCGATGTCGTGGTAGCTGCGTTCCGCGTCCTCCTGGACGGTCTTCTCGACCTCCAGGACCTTCGGCGCGTCCCAGCGGGCCAGGTCGTCGGCGTCCATGTGCGGAAGGTCGGTGCGGGTGGCGGTCTCGGGTGCGTCGGGGGCGCCGTGCGGGTGGTCCTTGACGACGGCGGTGTGGTCCACCGTGTCCTCGATGGTCTCCAGGTAGCGGTGGGGCACCTCGGCGGAACTGCTGACGTCGTGGCCCATCAGGCCGTCGCGGTGGACGCCGGGGCCGTCGCCGTTGCGGCGGAACAGGCTGTCGGAGTCCTGGTACTCGTCCTTGAGGCCCAGGTAGTGCAGGACCTCGTGGACGACCCGGGGCATGTGGGTGTCGTCGTGGGCCGGGTCGACGGGCACGTTCCAGGAGCGCTGGTCGAGCGGCACCCGCTGGTCGCTGCGGCCGATGGTGATGGCCTCGGGGTGGTCGTCGCCCGCGACGAGCTTCAGGTCGAGGTGGAACTGGTCGCCGGAGCGCGGGAGTTCGAGGCCGCCGTTGAGGTGGTGGTCGATCGCGCGCTGGATCCGCTCGTGCACGCCGGCCAGCTCGCCGGCCGACATGCCGCTGTGCCCGAGGTTCACCGGCAGCTCGACGGTGTGATGGCGGACCCAGGTGCCGTTCTCGGCCTGGACGCGGCGCACCACGGAGCGGACCAGGGTCTGCGAACCGGCCAGCGAGTGCGGGGCGTTGCCCTTGAGCGGGTCGCGCGCGGGATCGAAGCGCTCGGTGTGAACGCGGGTGGTCGGCGCGCCGTCGAGGCGGGAGCGCCAGTCGGGCGAGGCCGGCTGCCGCACCGGGCGGGCGACCGGTTCGGGGGTGGGCTCCGGGACGTGGACCTGCGGGACGACCGGGACGACGACGGAAGCGGGCTGTTCGTGGGTCTCGTGCGGGGTGCCGGGGTCGCTTTCGAGACGCGGGGGCGGCGGCAGTTCGACGCTCACCGCGACGTGGTCGCCGGTGTGATCGGGCGAGCCCGGTTCGAAGTCCTGGTTGCCGCGCGAGCGCGGGATGACGGTGACCTCGTCGCCGTGCAGCACCACCGGGCCGTCGCTCTGGAGGGTCTCCAGCCGGTCCTTGAGCTCGCTGCGCAGGGCGGTGGCGACCGCCTCGGCGCGTTCCTGCCCCAGCTTGAGGGACTTCCCGAAGTGGGGGAGGCCCTGGTCGAGGACGTTCGCGCGTCCCTCGACGGTCACCACCGGCGGGCCGCCGCCGTCGCGGGCGTTGCGCACCCCGAGGTCGGCGACCTGGCGGGCGGTGGAGTTCAGGGCCTGCTGCCGGGGAGCGGTGAGGTCGGCGGAGCCGCCGTCGAAGGCGATCGGGCCGAGGTCGACCCGCACCGGCTCGTGCGGTGCGGCGGGCAGCGGGGGCTCGGGCGGTGCCGTGTGGGGCGGGAGCGGCGGCGGGACGTCGGGGGCCGTGGAGGTGTGCTCGGGGGTTGTGTGGTGGACGTCGACCGGGCCGGTGGAGACGTGCTCGGCCGGGGTGTGCTCGACCGTGGTGTGATCGACCGGTGCATGGACGGACTGGGGCTGGTCGACCGGGGCCTGGGCGGTGGGGTTGCTCTCCGTGCGGGTGACGGCCGGCTCGCCGGTGGTTCGCACGGGGGTGGCGGTTCGGCTGTCCGTCGAGGTGCTGGTGCTGCTCGTTTCGGTGGTGACCCGGGGGGACTGTGCCGGTGTCTGCGCCGGGGCCTGTGCCTGTCCTTCGCCGGGACGGGGCTGGTTGGCCGTTGCCGTGGCCGTGGTGTTGTTGCCGCTCGTGGCGGGGGAGTCGGTGGTGCGCGAGGCGTCGGCGCCGGTCGTCGTCGGCTTGTCGGCGACGGCGGGTCCGGTGATCCCGGTCGTACCGGGCGTACCGGTAGTACCGGGCGTCTCAGCGGGGCGGGTGGCTCCGGCGGTCGTGTCGGTTGGCTTGGTCTCGAAGCCGGGGAGGCCCAACTCCTGGTGGGGCGTCGGGGCCGAGGTCGTGGTCTCGCTGCCGTGGAGGCCGGATCCCGTCGTGCTGCCGGTTTCGCCTCGCGATGCCGTCGTCCGGGCGGGTGACTCGACGGTGGTGTCCGTGGTGCGGGGGCTGGTCCGCTCCTGCGTACCGACGGAGGTTTCGGGCTGCCCGTGGGTGGCCTCGTTCGTCGTGTGGCTCTCGGAGACGGACGGCGTGTTGACGGTGCGCACGTCGGGCGTGCCGACGGAGTGGGTGTCGGTGTGGGTGCCGATGTCCTCCGAGACCGTCACGGGCCGGGTGTCGGGCGTCGTCGTCTCCTTGACCCCGGCGGTGTTGTCGCCCGATCCGGTCCGTATCGGGGCGGGCGCGGTGTCCGTCGGGTGGACGGCAGGTGTGTGCACATCCGGCGTGTGCACGTCCGGCGCGTGGACGTCCGGAGTGTGCACGTCGACCGGGTGGACGTCCGGGAGATGGAGGTCCGGAGCCTTGATCTCCTTGAGGTTGACGGGGTCGATCTTGGTCTTCCCCTCCTCCCCGCCGCGCCCGTGCTTCCCGCCGCCCAGGGCGCCGATCAGGCCGGAGGTGAGGGCCGAGGTGTAGTCGGCGTCTCCGCCGAAGGCGGCGGTCATCGTGGCGGTGGTGATCACACCGGTGGCGCCGCCGACGGCGAGCTTGCCGATCAGCGAGCCGCCGAACTTCGGTGCGAACGCGCCGAGTCCGCCGCCGAGGATGCCCCCGATGGCGCCGCCGATCGCGCCGCCCTCGACGGCCTGGATGGTGCTGTCGGTGTCCCACTTGGTGCGGTCGTGCAGGAGCAGGATCTGGATGCTCTGGATCAGGGCGTCCATCCCGACCATGAACCCGACGCCGGAGATCACCGACACCAGCAGCCGGCGGAGGATCATCTGGACGATCAGGCGCGCGGAGGTGATCGCGGCCGGGATCGCCTCCGGTGCGGCGAACGAGAGGGTGCTCAACTCATACGCGAGCCAGATGAGTTGAGCGAGGACCATGAGTTTGGCGTATTCGACCTGCACCCCGGTGTTGTCGCCCAGGTCACCGATCTGGTTGGCGGCCTCGGCCATCTGCGGCAGGTTGGTCTGCAGCTGCTGGGTGAACGCGTTGAACTGCTCGGCGACCGGGCCGCTGATGCTGTTCCGCACGCCGAGGGTCGCCGGACCGATCTCCTTGGTGATCGAGTCGAGCTGCTGGGCGGTGTCGTACCAGGCGGCGCCCAGCGCCCGCAGCTTGTCCTCGTCGCCCTTGGGCCAGGACTGGCCGACGGCCAGCCGGGCGACCCAGGCGAGCTCCGGGGGCATGTCGATGCTCATCCGTGCACGGGCCTCTCGGGGGCGGGCCGGTGCTCGCCGGCGCCGGTGTTGATCCGGCGGACGGACTCGATGTTGTTGTCCTCCAGGCGTTCGAAGTTGACGGCCATGGTGCGGATGCCCTCGGCGGTGCTGTGGACCACCTGGCCGATGCCGCCGATGCCCTTGTGGATCTCCTGGTGCGGGGCGTCGTACTGCTTGAAGAACTCCTCGCCGGTGGCGTCGTCGCCCCAGCACGGGCCCAGGTCCGACAGCCGGCCCTCCAGCCCGCCGGCGATCCCCTTGAAGCGGGCCGCGAGCTGCTGGACGTAGGGCAGTTGGAGGTGCAGTCCGTCGGTGTCGACCGAGAACGACTCGTTCGCCATCGTCAGTCCTCCGTTCCGCTGCGCCGGGCGCTGCCGCGGGTCGCCGAGGGGCCGCCCGCGGCGAGGTAGTCCCGCACCGAGTCGGGCATCGTCGGGTCCTCGGCGAGCATGGCCGTCGGATCGGCCTTGCCCTGGAGCAGGTCGGCGACCGAGACGCCGGGCGGCAGCCCGAGCGACGTCAGCTCGGCGACCTGCTGGAGTGCCTGGGCGCGGGCCTGCCGGATGGTGGCCAGCAGGAGCTCGGACAGCTCCTTGGGAGCCATCCGGCGGAAGGCACCGGTGGGGAAGTCGATGGCGGTGACCTCGCCCTGCGCGGTGACGGTCACCTCGACGGTCTGACGGGGGGCCGTGGCGGTCGAGGTGACCTCGTTGATCCTGCGGCGGGTCTCGACGGCCTCCTCGCGCTGCCGGTGGTACAGCGCCAGCAGGTCCTCGATGCCCTGGTCGTACGGTGTGGTGCTCATGCGCCCCTCCTCGGGGGTGTCGTGCGGTCTCGCGGGCCGGCGGGGGCCCGGGGCGTGTCTTCCGGCTCGGGTCGGTGGGCCGGAGGACACGCCCGAGTCGGTCGGGTGCTCCGTCAGCCGAGGGCCGAGAAGCCCTCCTTGGGTGCGCTGCCCCAGGCGTCGCTCTCCTGGACCAGCAGGTCGGCGATGCCGCGGGGAGCCTCCGGTTCGGCCTCCGGCTCCTCGGCCGACTCGTCCTCCATGAGGAGCGGCTCGTCCCCGGCGGCGCCGGCCCCGCACGAGACGGTGGCGGGGTCGAAGGCGAACGCCGACTGCCCCGGTGCGGCGGCGGCCGGTGCCGAGCGGTCCGGTCGCCAGACCGCGAACTGCGGCTCCTCCGGCTCGGGTCGTCCCGCTTCCCCGCTCCAGGTGGCCGTTGCCTCCGTGGTGTAGCCGGGGGCCATGACCTCCTCCTCGTCCTCGGTCGGCACCGTCCAGAGCAGCGGGACGAAGGCCGAGCCGGCCGCTTCCCACGCTTCGTGCTCCTCGTGCTCGCCGCTCTCGGTCGGCAGCGGCAGGGGCGCGGACAGCGGGTCGGAAGGCGAGGCCGCCGCCGGGGCCACCTCTTCGACCTCTAGCTCGGCCTCAGGCTCGACCACGGCGATCTCGGGTGCCTCCGCCTCCGCCTCCGCCTCCGCCTCCGCCTCCGTCGAGCTCTTCTTCTTCTCCTCGACGGTGGTGGCGGCGACCGCGACAGCGGCGACAGCGGCCGCCGCGACGATGACCGGGGTGACCGGCGCTGCGGGCTCCTCCCACTCCGGCACGACGACCGGCGCGGCAGGTGCGACCGGCGCGGCAGGTGCCGCTGGCAGCGGCAGCCCGTCCGAGCCGAGGACGGCCTGCTCGGCGATCGCAGCGGGTTCGGCGCCAAGAGGCGCGTCGCCGGAAACGGTGACCGGGCTCCCGCCCGCCGTGGTGAGACCGGGACCGCCCGCGAGCGCACCGGCGGTGATCTCCTCCTCCGCCGCGTCGAGTTCGTCCGCCCACGGCTCGATGTCGCTGTCCAGCAGCCCGGAGGCGTCGCTGCGTTCGCCGGGCGCGTTCTGCCCGGCGGCGCCGCCGCCCATGCCGGGCATCATCGGCATCCCCATGCCGGGCGCCTCCGCTGCGCCCGCCGCGCCCCCGGCCGCGCCGAAGCCGGGAAGGACGGTGGCGCCGGGCGCGGCCTGGGCGTCGGGCAGGCCGAGCCCCGGGCCGTCCAGATCGGCGGTCTTGACCGGCGGGAGGTCCAGGGCCGCGCCACCGGCGGCGGTGCCGAGCGGGGAGCCGACCTCCTCGCCGGTGAGGGGGCTGCCGGCCCACGGCTCGCCGTTCGCGTCCAGCAGGCCGGAGGCGTCGCTGCGTTCGCCGGGTGCGTTCTGCCCGGCGGCGCCGCCGCCCATGCCGGGCATCATCGGCATGCCTGCGCCACCCATGCCCGCGCCGCCCATGCCGGCGCCGGGGCCCTCGGAGACGAGACCGGTGCCGCCGGCCGGGGAGAAGGCGCCGGGGAGGCCGGACTCCGTCGTGGTCTGGCCGGGGAAGGCGGTGCCGGTGCCCAGGCCGTCGGTGAGACCGGGGAAGGCGGCCGGGGAGCCGGCGTCGATGCCGCTGCCCAGCCCGTCGCCAAGGCCGCTGCCGAGCCCGCCGCCCAGGCCGTGCGAGCCGGTCCCGGAGCCGACGCCGGTGGCGCCGGGGAAGGCCACCGGCTTGCCGGTGCCGAACGTGCCGTGCGGGGAGGAGAGTTCGCCGGCGCCGCTGCCGGTGCCGGTCTGGCCGGGGAACCGGGCGCCCCGGGCGTTGGTGGTCGTCCCCGGCAGGCCGACCGGCGCGACGCCCGGCAGGTTGCCGAAGTCGCCCACGCCGGTGCTGCCGGGGAAGCGGACCCCGCTGCCGGTGCCGGGGTTGATCGCGTGGTCGAAGGCGAGCGGGTCGAGGCCGGCCGTCTCCGGCACGCCGGTGCCGGGCCCGCCCGTGCCGAGCTTGCCGGGGAACGGCAGTCCGGTGGTCGGCAGGCCGCTGACCGGCAGGCCGGTGCCGGGGCCGTTTGTGCCCAGGCCGCCGGGGAAGTGCAGGCCGCCGGTGCCCGGCCCGTCGCTCAGCGCGGAGAAGTTCTTGAGGCCGCCCGCGCCGGGGCCGTGGCCGGTCCCCAGGTCGCCGGGGAAGGGCTGCGGCGCGCCGCTGAACTTCTTCAGGTCGGGCATGTTGAAGCTCTTGGCGGGGCCGAGCTGGTTCGGGCCGCCGTGCTCGAAGTCCTTGAGGTCGGGCAGCTTGGTGTTCGGCGCGTTGGTGTCCGTCAGCTTGGGCTGGTTGACCGGCGGGGTGATCGGGGCCGGCGCGCGGACGGAGTCGATGGTGACCTGGTACTCGCCGGCCAGGCTCTTCAGCACCTTGCGCATGTCGGCGGTCATCATCTTGACCAGCTCGGGCTTCTGGCTGATCGGGATGAGCCCGTTGGACATCGCGGTCACGCCCTGGGCGATGGCCTGGTTGGCGTACCAGGTGTCGATCTGGGAGATCAGGTTCTGGGCGTTGACCAGGTTGACCGCGTTGTCCGCGAGTTGCTGGGGAACGGAGTAGGTGTGGGTCGAACCGCCGGACAGGACGTCGGCGGTGGCCTGCACCTGCTTGGAGAAGGTGGTCAGCATGGTCGTGAAGGCGTCGGCCGCGTCGCCCTTCCACGGGCCGTGCTCGCCGGCGAGGGCCTTGCCCTGGTCGACGAGGCTCTTGGCGACGCCGGCGAGGAGCAGCTGGACCTGGTAGAAGGTGTCGGCCGCGTTCTGCAGCGACTGCGGGTCGGAGACCGACTTGCCGTGGCCGCTGTCGTCGCCGGTGCCGGCGGCCATGCCGTTGATGGCGGCCTCGATCTGCTTCCAGTCCCAGGTCTCGTAGTCGCCCGTCGAGCCGGGGTCGCTGCCGGGCGCGCCGTAGACCGCGCCGTCGTTGCCCTGGTTGAAGCCGTTGCCGTTGTAGTTCGGGTCGCCCATCGCGCCCTCTCCCTCCTGTCGTTCCGCCGTCCGTCGGCCGTCCCGTCCGGTGTGGTGCCCGGTGTGTGGCCCGGTGTCCGGGCCCGGCGGTCCCGCCCGGGGCCCCCCGCGTGGTGGGGGGGGCCCCGGCCGGGGTTGGCAGAGGGGGGTGTGGGGGGTTGGCGAGCAAG
>NZ_JBHWGV010000069.1:21090-35864 GCF_042732955.1 Kitasatospora sp. NPDC059747
GTCGGGGCGTCCCCGCGCCCGGGGGGCGCCCGCGGGGGGGGGGGGCCGGGTGTGGGCCCCGGGGCCGGCCCCCGGGGGCCCCGGGGGGCCCCCGGGGTGTGGGGGGGGGCCCCCGGACGGGGTTCCTGCGCGGGGTCGTCAGGTGTTGCCGTTGCCCGGCTTGCCGCCGCCCCCGCCTCCGCCACCGGGGGCCGGGCTGCCCCCGGCATCGGTGACCAGGCCGCCGAAGTCCGCCGACGAGTTGCCCATGAAGGTCTGCAGCTCGGTCGACGCCATGTGGTTGGCGTCCTCGATGGTCTTGTACTTCGTCGCCAGGTCGATGACGCCCTGGTGCAGGTCGGTGAGACCCTTGGCCAGGTCGTCCAGCACCTTCTCGAACTGCTTCTTCAGCCCGTCGTCCCCGTTGGGGCCGTTGACCGCGATGCGCATCTTGTTCGCGTGGTAGAAGGCGCCCGGCGCGATGTTGACCGCGTCCAGGAGCTTCCGCGCGTCGTTGGTCGGCTGGATGAGCAGCTGGATGTTTTTCGCGAAGGTCTCCATCGAGGCCGTGTCCACGGACGTCCCGCTGTGCTGGCCGTCCGGGGGCGGCACCGGCGGCGCGGTGAACGTGGTGTGCGCCGTCGCCGTCCCGGTGCCCGTGGCGTCGGGGACGCTGGTGCTCCCGTGGTACGGGTCGATCGGGGGCTTCGGCTTCGGCTTGTAGTGGTTCGGGGGGATGTAGCCCGGCATGCCGTCAGCCCCAGAGCTGAACGCCCTGGCGCTCACCGTGGGAGTAGTACTCGTTGATGGTGCCGAGCATCTGCACGGCGGTGGCGGCCTTGGCCGTCATGTCGGCCGCGGCCTGGTCCCACTGCGCCTTGACCTGGGTGTAGGTCGCCTGGGCGTCGCTGGTCCACGCCTGCAGGTTGATCCTGGCCTGGCTGTCCAGCTCGGCCAGGGTCTGGTTGAGCTTCTGGGTGATGGCGTTCATCTCGCCGACGATGTAGTCGACTTGCTCCATCTGGACCGTGTACGTGCTCATGCTGCGTTCTCCTCGACTGGGACGGGGTGCCGGGGCGGTGCGGACCGCCGCCGGCGGTGGAAGGGGGTGGCTCAGACCGGGAAGCCGGGCAGGCCGGTGACGCCGGAGGCCATGGCGGAGGCCACCTGGCCGGCGATCTGCTGGGTGTTCTCGTGGGTGTTGGCGTACACGTTGGTGTTGGCCGCGAGCTTCTCCAGCATCGTGGTCAGCGCCTGGTTGACCTTCTGGAAGTCGGTCAGCCAGTCCTGCATCGCCTGGTGGTAGACCTGCGCGGCCTCGCCGCTCCAGCTGCCGCGCAGGCCGTCGATCTGGCCCTCCATCTGCGCGTACGAGCCGCTGGCCTCGTCCAGGGCGGTCTGGAAGGTGCCCTGGGCGGCCGTCATGCCCTGGATTTCCACGGAGGTCAGTGCCATGGGTACGTCCTTTCATTTCGGGGGTCGCACGGCGCTCGCGCACCGTGCGGGGTCACGGAGCCGGGGTCAGGAGTGCACCAGGGGTGCGGTGCCCGGCGTCCGGGGCTCTTGGGGGACCGGGACGGCCTGCGGCCGCGCGGCCGGCGTCTCCGGTGCGGCGGGCACGGGCGGCAGGTCCTCGACGGCGACGGTGCGCGCGCGGGCCGAGCGGGCCAGCGCGTCGCCCAGCCGGTGCGCCGCGAACGCGCCGCCCTGCGGCGGCTGCGCGGCGTACCGCGCGACCAGCTCGGTGCCCGCCGCCTCGCCCAGCTGGAAGCCGAGCGAGCGCAGGCGGCGGTCGGTGAGCGTCACGAGCTCCTCCGCGCGGTACGCGGCGAGTTCGACGTTCTCGGCGAAGGCCTCCATCAGGTCGGTGTGCTCGCCCAGCACCTCCATGACGTGCGCCGTGCTGCCGCTCAGGGCCAGCACCACGCCCGGCCCCGAGGCGGCCAGCCGGGTCAGCGACGTCAGCACGGCGGTGCGGGCGGCGGGTGCGCGCTCGGCGAAGGCCGGGTCCAGGTCCAGCAGGAGGAGCCCGCCCTCCGCCTCGGCGCAGGCGGCGGCGAACCGGAACCCGGGCTGCTCGGCCCACCGGGCCGGGACGGTGGAGAGCGCCAGCCGGTGGGTCACGCCGGTGGGCAGCAGGCCGAGTTCGGCCAGGCCGCGCCCGTACAGTCCGGCGAGCGCGCGACGGCCGCCGCCGGGCGGGCCCTGGAGGATGATGTTGCCCAGGCCGGCGAGCGGTTCGCCGGCGTCGCGGAGGCGGGCCAGCTGCGTGAGGCGGGAGCGCAGGGTCCGCCGGGCGCCGTCCAGGCCGACGAGGCCGTCGATGCGGCGCAGCGCAGGCGTGTCGAGCGGGAGAGTGCCCTCGCTCACGGGGACCGGCGCGGCGGACGCCGTCGGCGCGGTGGCCCGGGCAGCCGGCTGGGCGGTCGGCTGGGTGGCCGGTTGGACGCCCGCCTGGTCGCCGGGGACGGTGATGACGTCCTCACTGCTGAGCCGGCTCAGTTCGCTGTCGTCGGTCGGCGGGTGGACGGCCAGCCGCGACGCCTGCCGGCTGATCATCTCCTCGAAGACCTGCCGGGCGACGCGGCCGTTGCCGAACGTGGCGCCCTTCGGCACGTCCTCGAAGTAGCGGTTGAGCGCCTCCAGGGCGCCGGCGTCCAGTTCGTAGAAGTGCTTGGCGCACAGGCCGCGCACGATCGTGACCAGCTCGGCGGGGCTGTAGTTGGGGAACTCGACGGTCCGGGCGAAGCGGGAGGCCATGCCCGGGTTGGAGGCGAGGAACTGGTCCATCTGCGCCGAGTAGCCGGCCACGATGACGACGATCTCGTCGCGGTGGTCCTCCATCAGCTTCATCAGCGTCTCGACGGCCTCCTGCCCGAAGTCCGGTCCGCTGCCCCGGGACTGGTTGGTCAGGGTGTACGCCTCGTCGATGAAGAGGACGCCGCCGAGCGCCTTGGTGAAGACCTCGGAGGTCTTGATCGCGGTGCCGCCGATGATCTGGGCGACCAGGTCGGCGCGGGCGACCTCGACGATGTGGCCCTGGCTGAGGATGCCGAGCTCGGCGAGGACGGCGCCGTACAGCCGGGCGACGGTCGTCTTGCCGGTGCCGGGCGGCCCGGCGAAGACGAGGTGGCGGCTCATCGGCGGCATCGGCAGGCCCATCTCCTGGCGCCGCTGGGCCATCTTGTTGACGTTGATCAGGCCGGTGACCTCGTGCTTGACGCTCTCCAGGCCGACCAGGGCCTCCAGTTCGGCGAGCGGCCCGGTGCCCAGGTGGCGCGGCGCGCCCGCCGGGTCGGCCGGTCCCTGCCCGCCACCCCCGGCCGGCGCGGTGCGCTCGTCGCCGCCGGTGTCGAGGCGCTCGACCGAGACCCGTCCGCCGGACTTGAGCTGGTGGACCGCGGTGCCGCCGTTGTCGCGGATCTCGCAGTCGTGCACGCGCACCGGCTCGTCGGTGTTGCAGCGCACGCCGTCACCGGAGTTGTCGAAGACGGCGCAGTTGTCCAGTTCCGCGCGGGAGGACGCCTGGACGTTCAGGCCGTGGCCGCGCGCGCCGCTGATCCGGCAGCCGACGGCCGTCACCGCGCCGCCGCCCGAGACCTTGATGCCGTCGGCGTCCGAACCGGCGAACCCGCTGTCCCGGGCGGTGAGTTCGCAGTCGGGGCCGACGACGGTCCGGCAGCCCTCCAGGAGGGTGGCGGTCAGCTCGGCGCGGGCGCCGCCGGCCATCGCCAGGCCGGTGCCCGCGGTGGCGCGCAGGCGCAGACCGGTGAGCGACGCCTGGGCGCGGTCGGCGAGGTCCAGGCCGATGCCGCCCGGACCGCCGTCCATCGTGAACTCGCCCTGCCGCACCGTCAGTCTGGCCTCGCCGGTGGCCCTGGCGGCCACGCCCGCGCCGGTCACCGTGAGGTCGGCGCAGTCCGCCTCGCCGCCGGCCTCGACCAGCAGGCCCACCGGCGTGCCGGCGATCCGGCAGTGCTCCAACTGCGCCCGCGAGCCCGCGGTGACCTGCACGCCGCCGCTCGTGGCGCCCTCGATGACGCAGTTGCGCAGGACCGGCGCCGCGCCGCCGCTGACGTGGACGGCCTGGCCGCCCGAGCCGGTGAACGTGCAGTCGGTCAGCAGGGTCTGGACGGCGCTGGTGAGGTAGGCGTCCAGGGCGGCGCTGCCGGTGACGGTGAGTTTGCGCAGGTCCGCGCGGCCGTTCTGCTCGACGGCGATCGCGGGCTTGCCGCTGCCGTCGATGCGGCAGGACTCGACCAGCGCGGTGCCGTGGCCGTTGACGCAGATCCCGTTGCCCCGGGCGCCCCGGACGGAGCACTCGCGCACGGTCAGCCGCCCGTGCTCGGCGACCACGACGGCCGACGAGCCGACGTCGGTGATCTCGCAGCGCTCCACGACGTTGCCGCCGCCGGAGGTCACGACGATCCCGGCGCCCTGCGTATTGGTCACCGTGCAGTCGCGCAGGCCGAGCACGCCCTCGTGCCAGGCCAGGACCGCCGCCCAGGCCTCGCCCGCGACCTGGCAGCCGTCGAGCGCGGCCTGCCCGCGCCGCACGTCCAGGACCGGCGCCTCGCGGTCCGCGCCGCTCAGGTGCAGGCCGGACAGCTGGACGGCCTCCGCGTCGAGCACCACCGTGCTGCCGGCCGCGGAGTGGATCCGCACGGTGCCGGCCGGGCCCTCGGCGGCCAGCGTCACCGCCTTGGTGACCGTCAGCGCCTCGTCGTAGCGGCCCGGTGCGACGGTGATCAGCGCGCCGTCCACGGCGTCGGCCAGGGCGGCGGCGATGGACCGGTGGGCGCCCGGCCGGTCGCCGGACACCAGGAGGACTTGCCGGGTCACTTCTCTGCTCCCTCGATAGGTGCACGGGTGCCCTGGGCGGCGCGGGCCGACGGCTCGGGCGGGGCGGTGATCAGTCCGGGCGGGGCGGTGAGCGGCGGGCCGCCGGGCCCGGGGCGTCCGTGGGTGGGCAGTTGCTCGGCGGCCTGGGTGAGGCCCTCCAGGGCGATCTCGTCCAGCGGCAGCCGGGGGGCGTCCGGGTCGGTGTCGTCGTCGCCCTCGGACGGCAGCAGCTCGCGCAGCAGCACCGGTTCCGTCGCGGAGCCCGCGCGCAGCACCTTGAAGGCCGTCCCGGGCGGGAAGAGCACGCGGTCGGGGTCGGAGGGGTCGAGGAGGCTCGTCCGGCGCGCGGTCATCGACCAGATCAGGAAGTCGGTGGTGCCGTCGCCCGGCGTCTCGGGCACGGTGATCCGCGCGGTGCAGAACGCCCACTCGGTGGCCGCCCTGCCCTCCTCGTACCAGTCGAGCTCCGGACCGGAGACCGCGGCCCGCAGCAGGGCCACACCCCGGTACGAGGGCAGGCGGTTCAGCCCGGACGCCACGCAGCGGGCCAGCGGCACGTGCGGGCCCGCCGTTCCGGCGCGCACGGCGGCGTCGACGGCGGCGCTGTCGCCGGAGAGGTAGAGGCGCACGGCGACGAGGTCGGTGAGGGCGTCGCCGTCCAGCGCGCGCGAGGAGCTGCGCAGGCCCGGCGACTCGGACATCACCCGGGCCACCGTGCCCGCGACGGCGTGGTACTGGGCGCTGAACTTGCGGCGCACCCAGTCGCGTTCGCGCTCCAGCCCTCGCTCGGGCGGCAGCGCGAGGGCGGCGGCCGACGGGACGGGCTGCACGCGTACGGCGGTCGCGCGGGTGGCGGCCGGGGGAGCGGCCGAGGGGGTGGGCGCCGCGGGCGGGGACGCCGGGGCGTCGACGGTAGGCGCGGGCTCGACGGGCGGCGCGCTGGGGGCCCCGGACTCCAGGCGGATCCGGGGCATCGCAGGGAGGGGCGCGGGGGTGGGAGCGGGCGCCACCGGGGCTTCGGCGGGCGGGGCCGTCGGCGCTGCCTCGGGTGCGACGGCAGGGGCGTTCGACGGCTCGATGGACGGCAGCGGCGGCGTGACGGGCGTGACCGGGGGGACTGGCGTCGCGGGCTCGGGTGCCGGGGCAGGCGTCGTCGGTTCGGGGTTGGCGGCAGGGGCGTTGGAGGGCTCGATGGACGGCAGCGGCGGCGTGACGGGCGCGACCGGGGGGACGGGCGCGACGGGCGCCACGGGCTCCGGCGGAGCCGACTCCAGCAGGGACGTGAGGACCGGGGGACTCGTCGGGGCGGGCGCGTGTTCGGGGAGGGCCTCGGACTCCGTCTCCAGCACGGGGACCTTCGGCTCGAAGGCCGGAGCCGGCCAGTCGGCGACCGGGCCCGGGGAGGACGTCACCAGCGACGTCGGCAGCGGCGGCGGCGCGGAGACGGGCTCCGCCACCGGCTCCGGGCTGCTCACCGTCACCGGCTCCGGCTCCGGCTCGACGACCGTCCCGGCGGCGGGCGTGGGCGCACTCACCGTCACTGGGTCCGGCTCGATGACAGCCCCGGCCGCCGGCATCGGCGCGCCCACCGTCACCGGATCCACCTCGACGACCGTCCCGGCCGCCGGCGCCAGCGCGCTCACCGGCACCGGGCCGAGCTCAACGACCCCCTCGGCAGCCGCCGTCGACACCGGCACCGACACCGGCGCCTCGATGGACGCGACCGGCGGCTCCACCACCCGCACCGCAGGGGCGTCCGCATCCGCGTTCCACGCCGGCGGCTCCGCCAGGTACCCGGGCGCCGGCGAGTAGACCACCTCACCCTGGAGCACCGGCCCGCCGCCGCCGGCCTCGGCGGCCGTCGGCCCCGGCGACAGCACGACGCGCTGGCGCAGTGCGTCCGCCAGCACCTGTCCGAGCGCGCCGCTGCCCTCCGGCAGCGCGACCGGCCCGAAGTGGACGAACCGCACCCCGGTGCGGGCCGAGGGCAGCACGGTGCCCCAGAAGCGGGTCACGTCGGCCAGCGGCACGGCCGGTCCGCCGGGGCTGCCGAGGACGACGGTGAGCGCGTTCGGGTGGCCGGGCAGCGAGGCGATCAGTCGGCGCCGTCCGGCGGCGAGTTCGGCGGGCCGGGCGCTGCGCACCCACACGCCGCCGGGCACGGGTTCGACGACGCCGAGCGGGCTGGTCTGCCAGATGCGGTCGTAGGTGGCGAACTCCCACAGCGGCTTGGGGTAGCGGTGCGAGTCGCGTTCGGCCGCGCGGCCGGGCCGCAGGCGCAGCCAGCCGGTGCCGCTGTCGGCGGGGACGAACAGGCCGCCGCCGGCGGTGGGCAGCGCCTCGCCGTCGGGGGTGAGGACCGTCCGCCGCAGCTGGTCGGCGATCCGCTGGCCGACCGGCGGGCCCTCCACCGAGGGGTGGAAGACCAGCCGGAGGCTGCCGGGGCGGCGGGCGAGCAGGTCGGCGAGTGCCGGCCAGGCGGTGTCGAGGTCGGCGGGCAGCAGGTCCACCACGACCAGCGTGTGCTCGGGGTCGGGCGTGAGCGCTCCGGCGAAGGCCAGCGCGCTGGGCTCCGGCGGTCCCTTGGGGTGGACCAGCAGGGCGTGCCCGGCGGTCCGGATGCGCAGGGCGGGGCCGGCGGCGCGGGCGGGCTTCATCGCGAGGCGCACGGCTAGCCTCCCTGCACGGTGTCGGCGGCCGCCCGGGCGGTGAGCGTCGGGCCGTGGCCGAGGAGCTTGAGGAGGTCCTCCGGCAGCGCGGTCGCGGGGGCGCCGGTGATGCCGAGGGCCGTGCCGGCGCGGCTGTCGCCGAGCGGGTAGGCGATGCCCTGATCGGTCACCAGGAACGTCTGCGCGTTGCCGTTCTGGCGGGCGAGCTGCTCCAGGTCGACGGCGAGCATGCCGCGGGTCGGCGGGACGAGCACGGTCCGGGTCCCGGTGGCGGCCTGGCCGCCCTCGACGACCAACTGGCTGGTCAGCCTGGTGCCGTCCGCGCGCTGGCGCAGGCAGGCGGTCTGGGCGCCGGCGTCCAGGCCGGGGGCGCCGAGGACGTCCGGCAGCGCGGTGAGCAGCGACTGGTCGGGGGAGACGGGGGCGGCGGCGATGTCGGTGGCGCCGACGGTCAGGACGGCCGGGGCGCCGGGGCGGGCGGCCAGCAGGGCCGCGGCGGTGGCGCTGGCCGGGGCGACGCCGGCGTCGGTCATCACGTAGGAGTGCTGGACGCCGCCGGTGGCCGTGCGGAAGAGCTGGCCGACGGTGACCTCGTGTCCGGCGACCCGGCCGGCCGGCTTACCGGTGTCCGGGACGGCGGCGGCCAGCGGGGCGCCGGTGGGCAGGGCGCCGAGCCAGTTCTGCGGGGTGGGCACCGGGCGGTCGCCGTCCAGGCCGAGCGCGATGAGCGCGGTGTCGGAGGGCACGGGGTAGCGGACGCCGCGCCAGAGCAGCCAGTGCGAACCGTCGGGGGCGGCGAGCAGCACCTGCCGGTCGTCGGGGAACGCGGCGGTCTGGCCGTCGGGGGCGAGGTCGAGCAGCTGGCCGCCCGCGAGGTCGGGCCGCAGGCACCAGGTCCAGGGGCCGGGCAGCAGGCCCGCGGGCGCGGGCAGCGAGTCGGGGGCGCCGGGGATGCCGACGGGGGCGCCGTGCGGGGTGGTGCCGAGTTCGGCGCCGGAGACGGTGTGGACGGCGCTGCTCTTGCCGCCGAGGAGGAGGGCGGAGGCGTAGTTGCGCACCGGCCGGAGCTGTCCGTCGAGGAGCAGGTACCGGTTGCCGGTCTGCTGCTCCACGATGATCGACCCGGGGTTGCGCCAACGGGTGTCCGCGACGGGCGCGATGAGCCCGTAGACGGCGAAGCCGACGCAGAGCAGCACCACGACTCCGGCGCCGAGCACGGTGGCGAGCGTGGCCCGCCCGGTCGGTCCCTCGCCGCGGCCGACGTCGCCCCGGACGAGGGCGGTGGCCAGGCGGGCCATGGCGAAGCGGTACGCCTGGAGGTGGTCGCGTCGTGTCTGCATGCCCGGCCCCCGCTCAGCTCGCCAGCACGCGCAGCGCGCTGTAGACGTGCAGGGCCTGGAGGACCAGCGGCAGGAGGGCGATCACGGTGGCCGTCTCCAGGATGTCCCCGGCGTGCCCCCAGATCGGCAGCAGCCGGTCCGTCAGCCGGGGCGCGCGGACCAGCAGGAGGACGGCCGCGGCGAGCAGCGCGGCGGGCACCAGGATCCGGGCGGCGGTGCCGTGCGAGGCGGCGTGCGCCAGCAGGAGCAGCGCCAGGCCGAGCGTGCCGGCGAGTACGGCGCAGACCCGCTGCAGGACGCCGGTGAGCCCGCGCGAGCGCAGCAGCACCGCGCCGGCGAGGACCAGCGGCAGCACCCAGTTGATCCAGCCGGGCTCGCGCACCAGGAACCAGAAGGCCGCCGCGTACAGCACCGCCGACGCCAGGGCCAGCGCGTCCAGGTAGTCGTTGGCCGCCCCGGCGGCGCGCTCCAGGCGGGCCTGGGGTTCGGGGGTGATGTCCTGCTGGAGCTCCTCGGCGTCGTGCGGCAGGGCGGGCACCCGCACCCCGGCCAGCCGCAGCGCCAGCCGCGGGCCGAGCTGCCCGAGGACGAACAGGGCCGCCGCGACCACCGCGAGGGCCTGCGCGGCGTCCCAGTGCGCGACGTGGACCAGGCCGGCACCGGCCGCCGCCGCGACCGCGGTGAGCAGCGCGGTGCCCGGCAGCAGGAACGGCAGCGGACGGACGATCAGCAGGACGCCGCAGACGACGGCCGTGGCGACGGCGCCGGCGAGGACCTCGGCCGGGCCGAGCAGGAACGCGTGGTCCGGCCCGCCGCGGAAGGTGAGCCCGGCGAGGGCGGCGAGGGCCATGGCGCCGACGGCGGCGGTCAGCACGGTGCCGCGCCGCGCGCCGGGCCGGGTGCCCACCAGGCAGGCGGCCGCCAGCAGCGCGGCGGCGCTCACGCCGGTGGTGGCCGCGGTGAGCGGTCCCGGGCCGCCGCTGAGCAGGGCGGCGGCGAGGACGGCCAGCAGCAGGGCCCCGGCCGCCAGCGCGAGGCGGACGGTGGCCACCGGCTGCCAGCGGTCCGTCCGGCCGCCGATCACCTGGGCCACGCCGTCGGCGACGTCGTCGAAGTGCAGCGCGGGCAGCGCCGCCTCGGCGGGCCGCAGGTGGAGCACGTCGCCGTGCTTCAGCCCGAGGCTCTCGGGGGTGCCGTCGGGGTCGAGGGGGTTCTCGCCGAGCCGCTGGAGCACCTGTACGGTGCCGCGCTCCTGCGGGCTCAGCGTCAGCCTGCCGAGGAGCACGGGGAGCAGGGCCGAGACGGGGGTGGAGACGGGGACGGAGACGTCGAAGCGGCCGTCGGTGTGGACGACGGTCAGCCGGCACACCTCGGTGACCGGCGGGGCACCGGCGGGCGCGGGGGTCGACATGTTGCTCCTGGACGGCGAAGGGGCGGAAGAGGCGGAAGGCATGTTGGACGGGAGGGCGGCGGTCACGCGGGCGTCACCAGCCCGGTCTGGACGAGGCGCACCGCCCGGCGGGTGACGAGCTGGGCGCGCCCGGCGGGCAGCGTGCGCGGCTTGGCCTCGCCGAGGAACTTGCCCTCCTCCTTGGGGTAGGAGAAGAGCAGCGCCGGGTTGCCGAGCTCCCACATCCGCCGCAGGACGGGGTCGGTCATCGACCGCATCGCCCCCGAGGTGCTGCGGGCGATGATCACGTGCATCCCGATGTGCTGCCCCTGCGCGAGCAGCGGGACGAGCGGCGCCAGCGGGGTGGGTGCGCCGGGCGCCCCCGCGAGGAGGTCGTAGTCGTCGACGACGACGAACAGCCGCGGGCCCTCCCACCAGTCGCGCTGCGCCAGTTGCTCCGGGGTGATGTCCGGCCCGGGCACCCGCTTGCCCACCGAGTGGGCGGCGTTCGCAGCGAGCTGGGCGAGCGAGTCGCGGTCGACGACGTAGCCCGCCCGGTACTCCTCGGGGACGGAGGAGAGCAGGCCGCGCTCGGGGTCGGCGACGACGATCCGGGCCTCGTCGGTGCTGAAGCGCGAGGTGATCGCGCGGACGGCCAGGCGCAGCGCGTTGGTCTTGCCGGTCTCGCCGTCGCCGAACACCATGAGGTGCGGGCTGGTCGAGAAGTCGTGCCAGGTGGGCTCCAGGCGCTGCTCGTCCCAGCCGAGGCAGAGCCGCAGGTCGCTCTCGGCGGGCGGCAGTTGGTCGGCCGGCAGCCGGGTGGGCAGCAGGCGCACGCCGGGGGCGGGGGAGCCGGTCCAGAAGGCGTCGATCTCGGCGACGGCCGCCTTGGTCGCCGGGGTGAGGTCGGCGGTCCCGCCGGAGCTGTCCAGGCGCGGCAGCGCGGACAGGAAGTGGTGGCCGCCGGCGCTCAGGCCGCGGCCGGGCTGGTGCGGGACGGCATTGGCGATCCGCGAGCCGACCTCGGACTCCAGCGCGTCGCCGAGGCGCAGTTCGAACTTGGTGCCGAGCAGGTCGCGCAGACGGGGCCGCAGTTCGGACCAGCGCACCGCGGAGGCCAGCAGGTGCAGGCCGAAGGACAGGCCGCGGGCGGCCAGGTCGATGACCCTGGCCTCCAGGTCCTCGAAGTCCTGGCGCAGCGTCGACCAGCCGTCCACTACGAGGAAGACGTCGCCGTACGGGTCGTCGATCTCGCCGGCCGCGCGCAGCGCGCGGTAGGCGGCCATCGACTCCAGGCCGCGCGAGGTGAACTCGCGTTCGCGGCGCTCCAGCAGCTGCGTCAGCTCCTCCACCGTGCGCAGCACGCGGTCGCGCTCCAGCCGGGTGGCGACCGAGCCGACGTGCGGCAGGCCGGCGGTGGAGACGAGGCCGCCGCCGCCGAAGTCGAGGCAGTAGAACTGGATCTCGCCCGGGGTGTGGGTGAGCGCCAGCGACAGGATGAGGGTGCGGAGCAGGGTGGACTTGCCGGTCTGCGGGGCGCCGGCGAGCCCGACGTGGCCGTCGGCCCCGGACAGGTCGGCGACGAGCAGTTCGCGCAGCTGCTCGTAGGGGCGGTCGACGATGCCGAGCGGGACGCGCAGCGTGCCGAGCGACGGGTGGCCGGCGGCGCTCATGCCGCGGACCGGGTCCGGCACGATGCCGGGCAGCAGCTCGTCCAGGCTGGGGGAGGCGGCCAGCGGCGGCAGCCAGACCTGCCGGGCCGGCGGCCCGCTCTCCTCCAGGCGGCCGACCAGCACCTCCAGGAGGCTCTCGGCGTTCGCCTGCTCGTCGGGCGCGGCGGCGGCGGCGGCCGGTTCGGGACGGCCGGTCGGGGCGAGCGCGGCCAGAGACTCGTCGGTGCTCTCGGAGCGCAGCGCGCCCTGCCGCGCCAGGCCGAAGTCGGTCAGCACACCGGACGCGCCGGCCTCCTGGGCGGGCTGCTCGTCGGCGGCGAGCGGCTCGGGCGCCGGGCCGGAGACGTAGGCGGCCTTGAACCGCACCAGGTTGGTGGTGTCGATCTTCAGGTAGCCGTTGCCCGGCGAGGACGGCAGCTCGTAGGCGCTGGCGACGCCGATCACGCTGCGCGACTCCATCGCGGAGAAGGTCCGCAGGGCGATCCGGTAGGAGAGGTGGCCCTCCACCTTGTGGATGCGGCTCTCGTCGAGGCGCTGCGAGGCGAGCAGCAGGTGCACGCCGAGGCTGCGCCCGAGCCGGCCGATGGAGACGAAGAGGTCCACGAACTCGGGTTTGCTGGCGAGCAGTTCGGAGAACTCGTCGACCACGATCAGCAGCGAGGGCAGCGGGGCGAGGCCGGCGCCGGCGGCCCGCGCCTTCTCGTAGTCGAAGAGCGAGGAGTACCCGGCCTCGCGCAGCAGCTCCTGGCGGCGGATCATCTCGCCGTTGATGGAGTCGCGCATGCGGTCGACGAGGTGGATCTCGTCGGCCAGGTTGGTGATGACCGCGGAGGTGTGCGGCAGGCGGTCCATGTGCAGGAAGGTCGCGCCGCCCTTGAAGTCCACCAGGACGAGGTTGAGCACCTCGGAGGAGTGGGTGGCGGCCAGGCCCATCACGAGGGTGCGCAGCAGCTCGCTCTTGCCGGAGCCGGTCGCGCCGATCAGCAGGCCGTGCGGGCCCATGCCGCCCTGCGCGGACTCCTTGAGGTCCAGCTCCACGACCTCGCCGTCGTCGGTGACGCCGAGCGGCACGGTCAGGCGGGCGGACTGCACCTGCCGGGGCCGCCACTTGGCGGCGACGTCGAAGCTGTGCGGGTCGCGCAGGCCGAGCAGGGTGACGAGGTCGAGGTCCGATTCGAGCGGACGGTCGGCCAGGTCCACGCTGCCGCTCGTGCGCATCGGTGCCAGCGAGCGGGCCAGGGCCTCGGCGGCGGTGGCGCTGAGCGCGTCGGCGTCGGCCGAGTCGGTGTCCTCGCCGGAGGCGAACTCGACCTTCCCGTCGTTCACGGTCAGCCGCAGCACCTTGGGGCCGCCGGGCATCGTGCCGGTGACGTCGAGCAGCACGACGTTGCGCAGACCGCCGCCCGCCAGGCGGGAGTTGGCGGGGATCCGCACGCCCTGGGCGACGACCACGACGAACGGCTCGGCGACGCTGGGCGAGGCCACCGGGTCGTGCTCGGGGCGGTCGCGGACCTCCTGGCCGAGCAGGTCCAGCAGGGTCTCGGGGTCCTCGGCGGCCAGGCGCGCCGGGCCGGCGGCGTCCTCCTCGCCGGGGTGGGCGTTGTGCGGCAGCCACTTCAGCCAGTCCCACTGCGCGCGGGCGCCCTCGTCGCCGAGGAACGCCACCCGCAGCTCGTCGGGGGAGTGCAGGACCGCCAGCTGCCCGACGATCGCCCGCGCGAGGCCCAGCGCGTCCTCGGCCGTGCCGGCGAACTCGACGCTGCTGAAACGGCGCAGACCCACCGGGACGGGCAGCCCGGGGACGCTCTGGTGGGCGTGCGTGAAGCGGCGCAGGGACACCGCGCACAGCGGCTCCAGGTCCTCGACCGGCTTGGTGCGCGGCGGCAGGAACTCCAGGGCGGCGCGGCGCGCGCCCAGCCCGATCCGCACCCGCGCGAAGTCCTCGTGCCCGGGGCGCCGCTCCCACAGCCGGGTGCCGCGGGCCAGCGCCCACAGCTCCGACGGGTCCGGGTGGTCCCACAGGACGGCGGCGCGCTGCTCGGCCGCGGCCTGCCGGGCCTGGACGCGCTTCTGCGTCAGGTAGCGGAGGTAGTCGCGGCGTTCGGCGCGCATCCGGCGCCGGCGCTCGGCGCCCGGGCGGCCGATCTGGGTCAGCGTCATGCTGACCATCGCGACGCCCATCATCCCGGACATCATGTAGGTCGACGCACCGCCGCCGCGCATGGAGAACATCAGCACCATCGCGCCGGCGCCCAGGCCCATCGGCAGGTACATCAGCGCGGAGCCGAGGTCGGGGGTGGCGGGCTCGCCCAGCACCGGGGGCTCGGCCAGTTCGATCTGCCCCTCGGGGAGCGGGGGGCCGTCGGCGCGAGGCGGGCGCTTGACGAGGACCGTGCTCAAATCCCGTACTCCGTTTCCTCTTCTCCGCGGAGGAATGAGCTTGCCCCCAGTCGATCAACGTGGGATACGCGCGTGGTCTACGCGGCCGGGGGCCGCCTCGGCGGCGGGTTGCGGTGCGGCGAAGAGCGCCGGATATCGGACGGATATCGGGGGCTGGGAGGCTGTGGCCGCAAGCGGTGCCGTGCACGCGGCCACCGCGAGGGGAATCCGCGCTCACGGAGCTGCGTGCGGGAGCAGCGGAGGAACTCGCGCGCACGAAGATGCGCGCGGGAGCAGTGAGGAGGGCCGGCGACATGAAGGTCTGGAACAACACCGGGTCCTGACCCCGGCGGGTCGCTGCCCGCCCGGGTCGCCGGTGCGGCCCCCGCGGGGCGGGGGGTGTTCTCGGGGGCGCCCCGGGGGCGGGTGCGGGGGGGTATTAACCAAAGAAGGGGGCCCCGGAAAATATTGTGTTTATAATAGTGGGGGGCGGGGGCTGTAA
>NZ_JBHWGV010000069.1:35874-50538 GCF_042732955.1 Kitasatospora sp. NPDC059747
GGGCCCCAGGGAGGAGGGCGGGCGACATCAACGCCGCCAACTACCCCGGCGCAGGTCCCGGGCGGGTCGCGGCCCGCCGGGGTCGCCGTTCCGGCCCCGGCGGGCCGGGGTGTGTTCTACGCGACGCCCACGACGTACCCGGTCTTCGCCGGTGCTTCGGGTGCGTCGGCCGAACCGTCCAGCCGGGCCAGCACCCGCCGCACGTCCTCGGCGTCGGGCAGTCCGAGCCCGTCGAACAGCTCCTGCGCCTCGCGCAGCCGGTCGACGGCCTCCTCGGTGCGGCCGAGGCCGTCGAGCGTCCTGGCGACGATCACCAGGGCGTGGCCCCGGTCCCGCTCGGCGGCGAGCTCCCGGCAGTCGGCCAGGGCCCGCAGCGCCTGGTCGAGGGCCTCCTCGTGACGGTCCAGCAGGCGCAGCGTGTCGGCCAGGCGGTAGCGGGCCTGCGCCTCGCGCAGCGGGATCCCCGCGGCCCGGCAGATCCGCAGGCACTCCTCCAGCGCGGTGACGGCCTGCTGGTGCTCGCCGAGCTCGTGCGAGGCCAGGCCGAGCACGTAGAGGGCGTAGGACAGGCCGGTCCACTCCTCCGCGTCGGTCAGGCCCGGCAGCAGGCGGCGGCAGGCGGCGGCGGCCTCGGCGGGCCGGCCGTCGCGCACCTGGGCGAGCGCCGAGTTGAGCGCCGTCGTCGTGTGCCCGTCGCGGTGGCCGAGCGCGCGGGCCAGCGAGTTCGCCTCGTCGTAGAGGCGCACCGCCTCCTGGTAGCGGTGCTGGAACTGCGCGAGCAGGCCGAGGTCGTTCAGCGCCTGCTGCAGCACCACCACGTCGCCGCCGGCCCGGCAGGCGTCGGCCGCGCGGCGGCTGTGCTCGGCGGCCTCGTCCAGCCGGGCCGCCTGGACGGCGAGGTTGCCGCGGACGAACTCGGCGCGGCCCAGCGAGCGCTGATCGCCGAGCGCGTCGGCCGCCTGGGCGACGGCCGCGGCGGCGTCGGCGAGACGCCCGTAGCGCGGGTCGGCGTCGAACGGGCTGAGCGCGACCAGCAGGTCGGCGGCGGCCCGGACGTCCTCGACCGGCGCCGCCCGGCCGGCCGTCGCGAGGACCGCGGTGATGGCCGCCTCGAACTCCTCGGCCACCCAGTCGGCCGCCGCCTGGGCGTCCTCGAAGGCGGGGCCCGGGGTGAGCGCGGGGGCGAGGGCGGGGGTGAGCGCGGTGCCGATCGGATCGCCGGGCACCAGCCGCTGGAAGGCGGCGCCGGCGTTCGCCAGCAGGAAATGCAGGTGGTGGCGCTGCGCCGTGGCCTGCTCCTCGGCCTGCTCCTCGGCGCCGTCGGGGCCGTCGGGGCCGGTGATCTGGAGGGCGAAGACCCGCAGCAGGTCGTGGTAGCGGTAGCGGCCGGGCCGCGGGGCGGTGAGCATGCCGGCGTCGACCAGCGACTCCAGCAGGTCCTCGGCCCGGCGCGGCCCGGTCCCGAGGACGGCCGCCGCGGCCCGTGCGCCGATGTCCGGCCGGCACACCGCGGCGACCACTCGGAACGCGTCGGCCTGCTCCGCCGTCAACTGGCGGTAGCCCCACTCGAAGGCGCCCGCCACGGCCAGGTCGCCCAGCCGCAGCTCGGCCATCCGGTCCTGCTCGGCGGCCAGCCGGTCGGCGAGCCGGGCCACCGTCCAGGCCGGGCGCGAGGCCAGCCGGGCCGCCACGATCCGCACCGCCAGCGGGAGCCGCCCGCAGTGGCGGATCAGCTCGCCGACGGCCGTCGGGTCGGCGGCGACCCGCTCGGCGCCGGCCGTGCGGGCCAGCAGCCTGCGCGCCTCGGCGACGCTGAACACGTCCAGGTCCACCTGGACGGCGGTGGCCAGGCCGAACAGCCGGGCCCGGCCGGTCACGAGGACGGCGCAGCGGGCCGAGCCGGGCAGCAGCGGGCGGACCTGGGCGGCGTCCCTGGCGTTGTCGAGCACGACCAGCACCCGGCGGACGTCCAGCAGCGAGCGGAAGAGCCGGGCCCGGTCCTCCAGCGCCTCCGGGACGGCGCCCGGCGCGATGCCGAGGGCGGTCAGGAAGCTGGCCAGCAGGACGTTCGGGTCGGCCGGCGTGTCCTGGTCGCCGCGCAGGTCCGCGTACAGCTGGCCGTCGGGGAAGCCGGCGCGCAGCCGGTGGGCGACCCGCAGGGCCAGCGCCGTCTTGCCCACCCCGCCCATCCCGGAGACCGCCGCGATGGGCAGTGCGGAATCCCCGGCCGGCTCGCGCACGGCCGCGGTCAGCGCGGTGTGCAGCGCCTCGAGTTCGGCCTCCCGCCCGGTGAAGTCGGCGATGTCGGCCGGGAGTTGGGCCGGCACCGGGCCGGGCTGCACGGCCGGTGCCGGACGCGTGGCGGCCGTACCGAGCAGGGTGGGGTCGTTGCGCAGGATCCGCTGGTGGATCTCGCGCAGCTCCGGTCCCGGGTCGACGCCCAGCTCCTCGGCGAGCAGCCGGCGGGCCCGGTCGTAGAGCGCGAGCGCGTCGGCCTGGCAGCCGCTCTGGTAGAGCGCCCGCATCAGGAGCGCGTACGGCCGCTCGCGCAGCGGGTGTTCGGCGGTGAGGTCGCGCAGCACCGGGATGGCGAGGGCGGTGTCGCCCAGCTCCAGGTCCAGGCCGCAGCGCTCCTCCAGCAGGCTGGTCCGCAGCTCCCCGAGCCGGGTGCGCTGCTGCTCGGCGAACGGTCCGGGCACCCCGGTGAGCGGCTCGCCGCCCCACAGCTCCAGCGCCTCGGCGAACAGCCGCCGCACCTGCGCGGGTTCTTCACCGCCGCGCGCCGCGCCCATCGCGGCGGCGGCCAGCTTCTCCATGTGCAGCGCGTCCACGGCCCCGGCCGGCACGACGGTGCGGTAGCCGTCGCCCACCGAGGTGAGGATCACCGGTGCGTCGCTGTCGTGCTCCAGGACCTTGCGCCACCGCCAGGCGTACGTGCGCAGCATGGCGGACGCGCTGGCGGGCGCCTCGTCGCCCCACAGTGCCTCGATGAGTTCTCCGGCGCCGGCCGCCCGGCCGTCGCGCAACAACAGTGCGGCCAGCATCGCCTGCTGCAGCGGCGATCCGACCGGTAGCCCCTCGTCCCCGTACTGTGCCCGCATCGTGCCCAGCAGGAAGAACCGGACGGGATGGATCATGGACTGCGGTCCCCTCGTGCGTGACGCCCAGGCGTCCCGGTGAGGGCCCGTGGCCGCCATGTCCGATGTGTGGTCCCGGGTTCCCCGCCTCCCCGAGGGGCGTCATTATTCGTATTACTAGCACACCTTTGTCATGGCACCGCATCTCGGTGATCGTGACCCTTGACGCGGCGTCAGCGTTCGTTCACGATCGATGGCCGCGCTGCCGCAGGCCTCCCGGAATGCGCGCCGATCGGGCCGGAAAGGCGGAGTGGGAAAACCGGATCGGGTTGCTCCGCGGGAAATTTGACCAAGGCTTGAATCTCGCGGCGACCGGATCCGCACACCGCCCCGGCGGGAGGGCGGTCCCACCGGGGCGGCGTCGGTCCGGGCGGCGTCACGAGGACGGTGTCACCGGGGCGGTTTCGGTCCTGGCCGCGTCACGAGGTGTGCGCCGGCTCCCGGTCGGACGTGCCCTCAGGGACGGTGCCCCGGCCGTCGGCGACCGGCGCGGTGCGGCCCGCACGCGCGGCCGGACGCAGGAGCACGGCACACGTGAGCGCGGCCAGCAGGGCGAGCGAGGCCGACACGACCAGGCACAGCCGGAGGCCGTCGAGGAACGAGCCGCTCAGGGCGGTCAGGGCCGGTCCGGTGGTGGCGTCCAGGTGGAGTGCGGCCACGGCGCCGAGCCCCTGGCCGTGCGCGGTGGCGAGGACGCGGTCGACGGTCTCGGCGGGCACACCCGTGTCGGCGAGGTGTGCGGGAAGGGTGTGCAGGGCCCGGGTGGTGAGCAGGGTGCCGAGCACGGCGGGGCCGAGCGCGCCGCCGACCTGACGGAAGGCGTTGTTCCCGGCCGCGGCCATGCCGGCCAGGTGGTGCGGGACGGAGGCGACGGCCGAGGCGGTCATCGGAGTGAGGACGGCGCCCAGGCCCAGGCCGAGCAGGACCAGCCGCCAGGCGATCGAGCCGAAGGAGGTGTGGGCGTCCAGCGTGGTCAGCGACAGCAGCGAACCCGCCGTCACCACCAGGCCCGTGGTGATCAGGACCCGGGCGGACACCCGGTGCATCAGCCGGCCGACCGGCCCGCCGGCGACGATGGCCGCCCCGGTCACCAGCACCATCCGCAGCGCCGCCTGGATCGTCGTCAGGTGCTGCACCAGACCGAAGTACAGGCTCAGCACGAAGAAGAAGCCGATCAGGCCCAGGAAGCTGATCATCGCCACCAGGGCGGTGGCGGTGAAGGCCGGGCTGCGGAACAGCGCCGGGTCGAGCATCGGGCTCGTGCTGCGCCGCTCCACGGCGACGAACGCGGCCGCGCTCACCGCGCCCAGCACCAGGGCCGCCACCACGGCGGGCTCGCCGAAGCCGTTCGCGCCGCCCTCGATCACGCCGTAGACCACCGCGGTGACCGCGACCGCCGCGCTGATCTGGCCCGGCCAGTCGAGCCGGCGGCCGTGCGGCGCGCGCGAGTCCGGCAGCACGAACGCTGCGACGACCAGCACGATCAGGGACACCGGGACGGGCAGGAGGAAGATCCAGCGCCACGCGACGTGCTCCAGCAGCACCCCGGCGATCAGCGGGCCCACGGCGAGCGACGCCAGCAGGGACGTCGCCCACAGGCCGATGAACCTCCCGCGCTCCCGGTGGTCGGGCACCGCGTGGCTGATCATCGCCAGCGTGGTGGGCAGCAGCGCCGCCGCCCCCAGCCCGGAGGCCGCCTGCCCGACCCACACCGACCCCACCGAGTCGGACGAGAGCGACACGGCCGCACCGAGCGCGCAGAAGGCCATGCCCGCCTGGAACACCCGCTTGCGGCCGTGGACGTCGCCCCACACGCCCGTGGTGAGGATCAGCGCGGCCATCGGCAGCACGAACGCGTCCGACACCCAGGACAGCTGGGACGTGGAGGCGCCCAGTGCCCGCTGGATCGCGGGCAGGCTCACCGACACGGTGGTCACGGGGAGGTAGGCGACGAAGACGCCCAGGCAGGCCATGACGAGCGTGACGCCCCGTCCGGCCGTGGGGCCCTGCACCGTTGCGGAATTCACGAGACGTTCCTTCGACTGCGGAGGTGCCGCACGGGCACCGGCTGCGGTGGGGGCGCCGCTGTCCGGCGCACGCCCGGCTCCCGGACCGGTCGCACCGGGGGAGCCGCCGATCAGCTTCGCGCCCGGGTGCGAGGAATCCCCAACTGATCTCGTGAACCGTGATGGAACCTCCGTAGGGGCCTCCGCATGTGTGACGATTCCCCCATGACCGACGACCTGGACCGCAAAATCATCCACGGACTCCACTGCGCCCCGCGCGTCTCGTTCCGGCGCCTCAGCGAGGTCGTCGGCGTGTCCGAACAGACCGTGGCCCGCCGCTACAACGCCCTGCGCCGGGGCGGCCTGGTCCGCGTCGTCGGTCTGAGCAGCCCCGCCGCCCACGGCCAGGCCGAGTGGATCGCCCGCCTTCGCTGCCGCCCGGACGCCGTCGGCCCCCTCGCCGACTCCCTCGCCCGCAGACCCGAGGTGGCCTACGCCAGCCTCGCCTCCGGCGGCTCGGAGATCATCTGCATCATCCGCTCACCCGCCGGCACCGCCCGCGACGACGTCCTCCTCCGCCAGCTCCCCAGGGCCGCGTCGGTCCTCGACATGAGCGTCGACCTGATCATGCACGCCTTCGGAGTCCCCGGCCCGACGGGCTGGACGGGAGGGGAAGGCTCCCTCACCGCCGACCAGGCGCGCGAGCTGATCGCGGAACGCCCCGTCCCCGTCGGGCCCCCGCTCCCGCCGACCGACGAGGACCTGCCGCTCCTCGAAGCCCTGGCGGAGGACGGCCGCGTCTCCCACACCCGCCTCGCCGAGGTCACCGGCTGGTCCAAACCCCGCGTCGCCCGCCGGCTGGAGGCCCTCGAAACCAGCGGCTCCCTCACCTACGACGTCGACACCCTGCCCGAACGCCTCGGCTACGAACTCAACGCCGCCCTCTGGCTCCAGGTCGACCCGCCCCGCCTCCACGCCATCGGCGAGGAGCTCAGCCGGCACGACGAATGCGCCTTCGCCGCGGCCACCAGCGGCAAGCACAACATCATGGCCATCGTCATCTGCAAGGACACCGCGGACTTCTACCGCTACCTCAGCACCCGGCTCGCCCACGTCGAGGGCGTCAAGGGTTACGAGATCAGCGTCCGCGTCCGCCGCCTCAAGCAGGCCGCCTCCCTCATCCACCACGGCCGCCTGATCCACCCGGCGCTCGTGTGAGGTCGATGGTCGCGGGCTCAGCGGGTTGCCACGCCGCGTCGCACGGCTTCGGGCGGCGTAGCCCCGCCCGGAGCCCGAACCCGGACGAATCGGTAGGCATGAACGCGCGGGACGGGGATAGACGAGTGGGACGACCGATCGCCCCGACTGGAAGGACCGCCGTGGCCGACGCCGCCCGCCTGCCCGAATCCCGCCTGCCCGACACGCCCGAGCACCACTGGAGCCGCGAGGAGGACGGAGCCTGCCGGACCGCCGACCGCGGCATCTTCGACCGCCCCGCCCAGGAGCACGGAGCTGCCGCCAAGGACCGGGAGGAGGCGGCGAAGGCCGTCTGCGCGGGCTGCGAGGTCCGGGTGGAGTGCCGGCGGCACGCGCTCGCCGCACGGGAGCCGCACGGCGTGTGGGGCGGGCTGGCGGAGGAGGAACGCCGCTCGTTGTTCACCAGCGATTCCGGGCCCAGGGCGGCGTGACGGGCGTCGCGTCCGTCACGTCCTGTGGCGTCCATCGGGGGTGAGGGCGCGACCGCTCACGCGAGCAGCCTGGCCACCGCGGCGTCGATGTCGAGGTGGCCGGACTCGCCACCGGCCGGCACCAGGTTGAACGAGTCCAGCAGGAACGCCGTCACGACGTCGGAGGGAATGCTGATCACCGCCCGCCGGTCGTGGCCGCACAAGGTCACCAGTACCCGCCCCTCCGGCCCGGGCGCGACAGTGACGTCCCCCCGGCCGACGCGACCGTGGCGGCCCTCGTTCAGCAGGTCCCGCGCGAAGAACCACCGGCGCTCCTCGCCGTCGCCGAGCGCGGGGAAGGCCAGGCACACCGCGTACGGCAGCGAGGAGTCGAAGCGCAGCTGCGCCTCCAGGGCGACGTGAGGGAACGCGCCTTCGGGCAGGGTCACGGAGGTGGACCAGCAGGTGGCGGAGGTCATGCGGTGGGGGCTCTCCATGCGGTCGAACAGCAGCGGGCCGGTGATGCTCAGGTGACGGCCGTCGGCCCCGGTGGTGGACCGGCCTGCGGGCCGACGGCGGCCGTGCTCGTGCGGGTGAGCGCGGAGTGCAGGCGGCGCACGGCGTCCTCGGCGTCGGAGATCTCGTCGGGCGTCGGCAGCACGACGCCGCCGGAGGCCTGCATCTGATCCGGGCCCGGGGCGCGCCACTGCAGGACGGGCGCGAGGACGATGCCGGCCCGGGCCAGGAAGCACGCCAGACGGCCGTGCGAGCGCGCGATCCCGAGGGCGAGGGCGGCGAGGGCCTCGCGCAGGCGCTCCAGGCGGTCGACGACCGGGAGCCGCTCCTGCTCGGCGGCCGGGCCCACCGCTTCCGCGAGGTCGGCGGAGATCTTCCCGGCGAGTGCCGCGTCCACCAGGGCCGATTCCACCGGGGCCGATTCCGACACCCCGTCCCGGGACTGCCGTTCGGCCTCCTCGGCGAGCTCCGCGACCTGCGCACACAGCTCCGCGCCGGAACGCGGGGGACGATCCGGCGGGGCTGCGTGCGCGGTCAAAGCGGTCCCTCCCCGTGGAGCAACGGACACCCCGGGACGGGTGCACGTCCAACGCTGGTACACCACGGCGACCGCCCACAGCTCCGGGAACGAAGTACCCCGCGCCCGCGCAGCCGCCGGAACGAAACAGGCCTTGTCAGGAGCGGCCGGGTTTTCCGTAACACCCCTGGACGCGTAGCCTCGGCGCCGGGGTGCGGGGACGAGGCCACCGCGCCGACGGGGGCGGATGGTGATGATGGTCGAGACGTTGTCCTTCGAGAGCGCGAGCGTGGACGCCACGCAGGAGTTCCTCTCCACGGCCTACACGCCGATGCGCATCGCCAAGTCGGTGGCGGACGCCCGGGCGAGCATCAGCCGCCGGGCGGTGAACGGGCTCACCGTGGACCGGATCTCCTTCGGCTACGACCTCACCTACGACGCCGACAGCCTCGGCCGGGTGTGCCTGCTCAGCATGCACACCGGCACGCTCGCCGACCGGACCGGCGGCCGCGAGACGGTGTTCGGCCCCGGCGAGACGTTCCTGGTCGCCCCGCCGGACGCCCCCTACCGGGGAGAGGTCCACTCGGCCCGCTACACGATCGCCATGTTCGACAGCAGCCTGCTGGACGCCTTCGCCCCCACCGGCGCCAACGGACGCGGCCCGGTGCGCCTCACCGGGCTCCGCGCCGTCGACGAGGCGGCCGACCGGCAACTGGGCGCCGCCGTCGCCTACGTCCGCGACCACGTGCTCGACAACCCGGCCGCCTGCGCGAACGACCTGCTCGTCGCCACCGCCGCCCAGCACCTGGCGGCCGCGACCCTGGCCGCCCTGCCGCACACCGCCCGCACCGACTCGGCCCCCGCCGACCGGACCGACGCCACGTCCACCACGCTGCGCAAGGCGATCGCGTACATCGAGACGAACGCCGAGCGGGAGATCACCCTCGCCGACATCGCCGCGGCCGCCTTCGTCACCCCGAGGGCTCTCCAGTACGCCTTCCGCCGCCACCTGGACACCACCCCGCTCGCCTACCTGCGCCGCGTCCGCCTCGACGCGGCCCACCGCGACCTCCTGGCCGCCGACCCGGGCACCACGACGGTGACGGAGGTCGCGATGCGCTGGGGCTTCGCCCACCCCGGCCACTTCGCCGGCCTCTACCGCGACGCCTACCGGCGCCCCCCGAGCGACACCCTGCGCCTGCACCTCTGAGCCTTCAGTCAACCGGCCCAGCCCCGCGCGCGGTCGTGCACCCGGCCTGGTGAGCTGTGCGGGGAGTCCGCGACCCGAACCGGCCTCCCCGCCACCCCGAGGGAGGACCCCGTGCCGGACCCGACGACGTCCTACGCCGACCTGCGCGCCCTGGTGATCAACTGCACGCTCAAGCGCTCCCCGGAACGCAGCCACACCCAGGGCCTCATCGACGTCAGCACCGGCATCCTGGAACGCCAGGGCGTCGAGGTCGAGGTCCTGCGGGCGGTCGACATCGACATCGCGACGGGCGTCTGGCCGGACATGACCGAACACGGCTGGGATACGGACGAGTGGCCGGTCATCTACTCCAAGGTGATGTCCGCCGACATCCTGACACTGGCCGGCCCGATCTGGCTGGGCGACAACTCCTCGGTGATGAAGAAGGTCATCGAGCGCCTCTACGCCTGCTCGTCGATCCTCAACTCCGAGGGCCAGTACGCCTACTACGGCCGCGTGGGCGGCTGCCTGATCACGGGCAACGAGGACGGCGCGAAGCACTGCGCGATGAACGTCCTCTACAGCCTCCAGCACCTGGGGTACGTCATCCCCCCGCAGGCCGACGCCGGCTGGGTCGGCGAGGCGGGCCCTGGCCCGTCCTACCTGGACCCCGGCTCCGGTGGCCCGCAGAACGACTTCACGAACCGCAACACGACCTTCATGACGTGGAACCAGCTCCACCTGGCGAGGATGCTCAAGGACGCTGGCGGCATTCCGGCCCACGGCAACCAGCGATCCGAGTGGGACGCCGGTTGCCGCTTCGACTTCGAGAACCCCGAACACCGCTGAGCCAGCTCCGAGACCTCTCGTAATGCACCGGATGCCGCGCCACTCCTGCCCGGAGTGGCGGGGCGCCGTTCATCCGGTGCGAGCGCCGGCACCTCGGCCACCGGGGCGCGGGCCCCTCGGGCGGTGGCAATCGGTGAGCCCGGGTGGCGCCGCGACTGGCGGGATCTGCTGGCCCGGGAGGTGGTGAAAGGGGGGGCTCGGCTGCTGCCTGCGGCGAGGCTGGGTGAGTCTGCCGCGAGGGCGCTGCAGTGGTCCAGGGGGATCCGCTCGGTAGGGAGGCCGGTCGCCTCGCGGATCAGGCCCTACACGGTGGTGATCTTGCCGTCCCATTCGCCGCCGGCCGGGACGGAGGCGTGCTGGTGGATCAGTTCCCAGCCGTTCTCACGCCGCTCGAAGCAGTCGGTCTGCCGGGCCATGACGTGCTTGGCGGAGCCGTTCTTGAGCACGATGTTCGTGCTCTGCACCGTGCAGACGATGCCCATGTCCCCGTTGACCTTCGCGTCCAGTTCGAGGATCTCGACGTTGCAGGACTCGAAGTCGGCGAAGGTGTCGTCGAACAGCTTGCGCGCCGGGGCGACGCCCCTGGACGCGAACGGGGGGATGTCGAACCACAGCACGTCGGACGCCCAGTGCCGGGTGCTCTGCGCACCGGTCGTCGACGCCGCCATCTCGCGGACGATGGCGATGATGGCTTCCTTGTCCTGCTCGGTCGTCGTCATGACTTTGCTCCCTTCGTCTCGTGGCCCTGATCGGCCGCTACGGACAATCCTGCGGCGTGCCGTCAGGGGAGGTGCAAGACCCAGCCCCGCGACGGGCTCTCCCCCGAGGGGAGAGCCCCTGCCAAGGGCCTGCCGTCAGTGCTGGACATCGGGGGTTTCCCCCGCGAAGCCGGCCGCTCAGAGGGCCGCCAGGGTGCGGATGCGGTCGGCGAAGGCCCGTCGGGCGGCCCCGGACTGGGGGGCGAGGCGGTCCCATCCGTGCGGGACCCCGGGATGGACGTGCAGTTCGACGGGGACGCCCGCGGCGGCCAGGCGCGCGGCGTAGGCGATGTCCTCGTCGCGGAAGATGTCGAGGTCACCGGTGTCGATGTAGGCGGGGGCCAGTCCGGTGAAGTCGGTCAGGCGGGCCGGTGCGGCGATCGGGGAGACGTCCGCGGTGTCGAACGTGTCGCCGAGCACCGCCTTCCAGGCCGTGTAGTTGTTGTCGTAGGTCCAGGTCAGGAAGGGTTCGCGGGCCGGGTCGGGGCCCTGGTTGCGGTCGTCGAGCATGGGATAGACCAGGATTTGCCGAGCCAGGGGAGTGCGCCGGTCGCGGGCCAGGATGGCGGTGGCCGCGGCAGGTGCGCCGCCGCCGCTGTCGCCCATCACCGCGATGCGTCCGGTGTCCACGGCCAGTTCGTGCGCGTGGTCGGTGAGCCAGGTCAGGCCGGCGAAGACGTCCTCGGCGAGCATGGTGCCGGTCGCCTCGGGGGCCAGGCGGTAGCCGACGGACAGGAACGGCACCCGACTGTGCGCGACGTACCAGGAGAGCAGGGTGTCGTAGGCGTCCAGGTCGCCCAGGATCATGCCGCCGCCGTGGGCGTAGAGCACGGCCGGGCCGGGCGCCGTGGCCTCGCCGGCGGTGTACCAGCGCAGTTCGATCCTGGCGCCGTCGGGCGCCGTGGCGAAGTAGGTGGCGGTCTTGATCCCGGTGACCGGGGGGACCAGGGCCGCCATGGCAGCCTGGCCGAGGTTGCCGGCCTCGCGAATCGACCTCCAGTCCCCGCGCTCGCGGGCGGCTACGCCGGCGGCCTGCTCGGTGCGGGCGGCCAGGAGGGGGACGAGTTCGGGGTCGAGGGTGTAGTTCATGGGAAGTGGTACCCGCTTTCCGGAGGTGGAGGGATGGGTGCGCAACGAAGTGGCGGCGCACGCGGGTCGGCAGCCCGGTCGACCGCCCGCAAGCAGGCTCGGGCGTGCCCCGGCGAGAGGTGCAAGACCCGCGCGCGCCCGTGCATCTCCCCTTGGGGGAGGTGGCACAGTGGCAGGCATGGACGCGACACTGCCGATCGGGGACTTCGCGAGGGCCACGCACCTGAGCGTGAAGACGCTGCGCTACTACCACCAGGTGGGCCTGCTGGAACCGGACGAGGTGGACCGGCACACCGGCCACCGGTACTACACCACCGCGCAGATCCCGACCGCGCAGATCATCCGCCGCTTCCGCGCCCTGGACATGCCGGTCGAGCAGATCGCCAGGGTGCTGGCCGCCCCCGACCTCGACACCCGCAACGCGCTGCTGGCCGCACACCTGAACCAGATGGAGCAGGAGTTGGCGCGCAGCCAGTCCGCGGTCGCCTCGCTGCGTGACCTGCTCACCCGCCCGCCGGGCGGCACCCGGGCCGAGATCGGGCGCCGGAGCGTTCCGGCCACGCCGGCGGCTGCGATCACCGAGACGGTGGACGTCGCCGAGGCGTTGACCTGGTACCAGGGTGCGCTCGGTGAGATCTACGCGACGCTCGACGCCCAGGGCCTGGCCGCCGACGCGCCGGCCGGTGGGATCTTCGGTACCGACCTGTTCACCCACGGGCACGGACCGGCGACGATCTTCGTGCCGTGCGCCGGACCGCTGCGCCCCATGGGTCGGGTCGACGCGCTGGTCATCCCGGCGGTCGAGTTGGCGACGATTGTGCACCGCGGCCTGCATGCGAATATCGACCTGGCTTATGGAGCCCTCGGCACGTACGTCGCTGAACATGCCCTGGCCGTGGACGGCCCGATCCGCGAGTACTACCCCGTTGGCCGCCACGAGAGCGCGGAGACCGTCGAGTGGCGCACCGAGATCTGCTGGCCGATCTTCCACACCGGACCGGTCCCCAACGAACCCCCGGTGCCCACGGGTGACGGCGGCCGGTAAAGGGCGCTGTCGCTACCCGCGAACCAAAGCCAGGAGAGCCGACCTCCCATAGGCGAACTGCCACTCGGCTATCCAACGGACGATGCCCGGGAATACGGCATCGCTGGAATATCGACAATCCGCCGGTCCAATGCGCGGTACTGCATCGGATGCAACGTGAACAGAGTGTTGGACCTGCCGGGCTCGGCCGAAGACCTCCACAGATCGAGATCAGCGGCGCGTGGGGGGCGTAGCGTGGTGAGGGTGACGAGCCGCGCGGAGGGCGGAGCGGGGGTGCGTCTGGCGGAGCTGGTGGCCGCGCTCTCGCTGGGCGTGGACCTCGGCTTCGGCCAGCCGATGGAGCACGTGCTGCGCCAGTGCCTGATCGCGTTGCGGCTGGCCGAGCGGCTCGGCCTGGACGACGACGCCCGGTTGGTCGTCTACTACACCGCGTTGCTGGTCAACGTCGGCTGTCACTCGGACGCGCACGAGCAGGCGAAGTGGTTCGGCGACGACATCACGCTGAAGTCCGGCAAGTACTCCTACGAGCAGCGCAGTCTGGCGGGCGCGGCGGCGACGCTGCGGTTGATCGGATCGGGCAATCCGCCGCTGCACCGGTTCCGGGTCGGCCTGGAGTTCACGCTCGGCGGGTTCCGCGATATGAACGGGATGATCAGCTCGCACTCGGCGCTGGCCCGCGAGCTCGCCCGGCGGCTCGGTCTGCCGGACGCCGTGCAGGAGGCGGTGGCCTGCTCGTACGAGCAGTGGGACGGGCGCGGCTGGCCGGGGGAGCTCAAGGGCGAGGCCGTGCCGCTGCCCTCCCGGCTCGCCCAGCTGTCCGAGTACGTCGAGGTGGCGCACCGGATCGGCGGGACCGGCGCGGCCACGGCGCTGGCCAGGCGTCGGGCGGGGACGCAGTTCGATCCCGGACTCGCGGTCGAGTTCTGCCGGGAGCCCGAGGAGATCGTGGGCGGACTGGACACGGCCCGTACCTGGGAGGCGGTGATCGGGGCCGAGCCCGCGCTCGGCGTGCGTCTCGGCGAGGAGGAGTTCGACGCGGCGCTGCTCGCGGTCGCCGACTTCGTGGATCTGAAGTCCCCGTACACGCTGGGCCACGGCCGTGCCGTGGCGGCGCTGGCCGAGGCGGCGGCGCTCGGGCTGCGGATGGATCCGGCCGAGGTGACGACGCTGCGCCGGGCCGGCCTGGTGCACGGCCTGGGCCGCCTCGGCGTCTCCAACGCGATCTGGGACAAACCGGGACCGCTGGGCGCGGGGGAGTCGGAACGGGTGCGGCTGCAGCCCTATCTGACGGAGCGGATGCTCCGGCAGTCCCCGGCGCTCGCCCCCCTGGGCGAGGTCGCCGTGCAGTACCGCGAACGGCTGGACGGCTCCGGCTACCCGCGCGGGCTCGCGGGCGGCGCGATCTCCCGGCCGGGCCGGATCCTGGGCGTCGCGGACGCGTACCAGTCGATGATCGAGCCGCGCCCGCACCGGGCGGCGCTCCAGGCGGCGGAGGCCGCCGCGCAGCTGCACGGCGAGGTCGCCGCCGGACGCCTGGACGGCGAGGCGGTCGCCGCGGTCCTTGCGGCCGCCGGGCACCGCACGCCGCGGCGCGGCGCCGGGCCCGCGGGCCTGACCGCCCGCGAGATCGACGTGCTGCGGCTGCTGGCCCGCGGCTGCTCCAGCAAGGAGATCGCCGCACGGCTGGTGATCTCGCCCAAGACCGCGCGCAACCACATCGAGCACATCTACGCCAAGATCGGGACCTCGACCCGGGCCTCGGCCTGCCTCTTCGCGGTGCAGAACGGTCTGCTCTGAGAGGGCGTTCGATACTGATTTAGGCTTCCGCAGGCGATTTCGGGCGGAGGTATTGCCCGACTTTGTCGGGGCTGGCGGTCAGGCGAGTGGTCAT